>NZ_JAYKGJ010000001.1:1200000-1500000 GCF_036860695.1 Rosettibacter firmus
TCGTAAAGCACCGATGGTAATTAGAAGCGAAGATACACGTCCAAATGCCTGGGTCTATGTTGATATAAAAGATATTGATATTGGTACTTATGTACAAAATGCTCAGAAGATTGTGTCAGAAAAAATTAAACTGCCTGCTGGTTATAATATTACCTGGAGCGGTGAATATGAATATATGTTAAGAGCTCAACAGAAATTGATGATTGTTATACCTATGACTTTATTTATCATTTTCGTAATTATCTATCTAAATACACGCTCACTCACAAAAGTAGCAATTGTTTTCCTTGCTGTTCCTTTCTCACTGGTTGGAACATTCTGGTTGCTTTATTTACTGGGTTACAATTTAAGTATTGCCGTCTGGGTTGGTATAATAGCTCTTGCAGGTTTAGACGCAGAAACTGGAGTAGTAATGTTACTTTATCTTGACATTGCATTGAAAGAATGGAAAGAAAAAGGATTACTTACGGGATTAAAAGGATTAAAAGAAGCCATTCATCATGGTGCTGTAAAACGTGTTAGACCAAAAATTATGACTGCTTCAGTTATAATTGCAGGACTTATTCCAATTATGTGGAGTCATGGAACAGGGGCAGATGTAATGAAACGTATCGCAGCTCCTATGCTTGGTGGTGTTGTTACTTCTGTATTAATGGAATTGGCTGTTTATCCGGTGATTTATTACCTGTGGAGATCATGGGAAATGAAGAGAGAAGCCAAGAAAAAAGGAATTGCATTAGAATCTTAAATAAGGAATGAAAATGAAAATTGTAATGTTGGGAATCTTTTTAATAGCATTGTTTTTAGTTGTACTGAAGATAAAAAGCATGATAAATAAAAATAAATCTTGCCATTAAATTCTGGAGAATAAAATGAAATCTAAACTATTATTCTTATTAGCAATTCCAGTTTTATTGGGTAATATTTATGCACAACCTAAAGCAGTTTTTAAACCTATGAGTTACGATTTCGGTAATATTGTGCAGGATTCTGTAGTCGAAAAAATATTTGTTATTACAAACGAAGGCAACGATACACTTAAAATCCACGATATCAAAGTATCCTGCGGATGTACTGCAGCAGTTATTGGAAAAAAAGAACTTGCTCCTTCCATCTCAACCGAAATTAAAGTTACATTTGATTCAAAAGGGAGATTGGGTAAGCAAAATAAAATTATATCTGTTTATACAAACGATCCTGATAATAGTGTTATAAGATTAACTTTAAAAGGGAATGTTCTAAAAAAATAAAACCAAACTAAAAAAGGAGTTAAAGATGAAAGCAATAAAAATTTTCACAAATATGTTCTTGGTTGTAATGTTTCTAACTAGTGTGGTACTGGCTCAAGAAAAAAAAGATTCAACTAAAGAAGACCACAAAATGATGAAACATGATATAATGAGAGATTCATCTAAGCAACATAAAATGCACGATATGAAGATGATGAAAGATTCAACTCATCAAAAGATGAAGAACAAAAAAGAAATGATGGACAAAAAGAAATCACCTCTTATAAGAGAAGGAGAAATTGACTTAGAAGCTATTGATGAAAACAAGGATGGTAAAGTTTTTCAGGATCAAATGGATTTTAATGTTATCTCTGATAAACCTGGCGAATGCCCGGTATGCGGTATGAAATTAAAAGAGGTTACTCTTGAAAAAGCAAAAGAAAATTTGCTCGAACATGGATTTAAGGTTAAGTAATAAATCTGGCGGTGATTCCAGAAAAATTATTTGGGTCACCGCCTTTAATTAATAAATGCTGCTATCTTTTTAAGAAGAATTGTTTTCTAATTATGAATACAATGTTTAGAGAAGATATGTCCTGAAAAAGCTGGCAGCATAGATAACATAAATATGAGGTAATTTATGAAATGTAATCGATGCGGAGCTGAGAATAATGATGCAAATAAATTTTGTACGAATTGCGGGAATGAATTAATTCATGAAAATAACCCACAGGAAATTATTTGTGAATCATGTGGTGCAAAAAACAAACCAGAAAATAATTATTGTATTTTGTGTGGAGAGCGTCTTAGATCAACTGTGAGTTCAAATGTTACTAAACTAAATTTACAAAGGCAATATCATGATAATAGAAAGAAGAATAAAAAGAGAAGTAATAACCTATCTACTGCTCAAAACAAAAATTATCCACAAGCAAAAAAGATTGAACTAAGACCTTTTTTGATTACTGCAGTTGTTATAATTGTTTCTTATATCACAGTTACATTAATCAACAACCGGGAAAATACAAATACTATAGTCCCTACCACAGAAATTAAAAGTACAAATCCTGCTGTCGAAGCAATTGTTTATGAAATTGCATCAAAGTTTGTTTGCTCGTGTGGTTCATGTAATGAAGAATCTCTTGAAAAATGTACATGTCCACGTGCAGTTGAAGAGCGACAGTTTATTCGAGATTATGTTGAAAAGAATGGGCAACAGAAAAATATTGTAGTTGCTTTAGCAAATAGATACGGTTATCTGAAATCGGAATATGCTAAAGATTATAAAGTAGATGCTTCTAAAATATGGCAAAGTGATGCTTCAAATTCTTTTTCAAATTCAAAAGGTATTATCAAATAAATTAATGATGGGGTAAAAATGTCAAAAATAAATTTCTGTCCACATTGCGGTATAAAAATTCAAGAGGAAGGAAATTTTTGTCCCGAATGCGGTTCAAAGTTATATGAGCAATCACATAAAACTAACAGAGTCACCAATAATAAGAAAGAACGTGTATTAAAGAATACTTCTGCTAAAAATAAAAATATTTATTGGTGGGCTGCAGGGACTGCTGTAATATTATTTGTAATTATTTACTACTTATCACAGCCAACTAAAGAGTATAAAATTATAAAAGAACAACAGCAAGTTGTAAGTTCTGTTTCATATCCTTTATCGCGTTATGATGCAAGTTATTCGATTGCTTTTTCAAAAGGTGGCAAAATTATCCTTCCTCTTGATGAAGTTAAAGAAAAGAAGATGGTGAAATTTGATTATTTCATCCAAAATACATCTATACCAATTCTTGCATATTTATCTGAAGAAGGAAAAATAATTACCGCAATCAGTATGTGCGAGCCATGCGACTCAAAAGATTTCCATATTCGAGGTAGCAATCTCATCTGCAATTCGTGTGGAACTACATGGAATCTGAACAACCTTGAAGCTATAAGCGGAGCGTGTGGTAAATATCCACCAGATCCAATACCAAGTAAGGTTGTGGGTAATGAAATTCAAATTGATGAATCTCTTGTCTTGAACTGGAAAAGACGAGTATAAAAAATGAAACTATATACTATATCGATTCAAAGCTTAAGAAGAAGAAAATCAAGAACAGCATTTCTTTTGTTTGGACTCGTTCTCTCAATAGCATTAGTTATAATGTTGATAACATTAAGTGAAAGTATTAATGCAAGTGTTTCGCAGAAATTGGATGAATTTGGAGCTAATATTATTGTTACACCTAAAAGTGAACAATTGCTAATCAATTATGGCGGAATGATGATTGGAGATATATCATATAATAATTCGCAATTAAAAGAAACAGATATAGCCCGCATCCGCTCGATTAAAAACAGCAAAAATATTTCAACCATTTCACCAAAGTTGCTGGAAATAGCAGATGTAAATGGTAAGAAAACTATTATCGCAGGTATTATATTCGAGAACGAACTTCGATTGAAAAAATGGTGGCATATAAAAGGAAATATACCCGAATCTAAAAATCAAATATTAATAGGAAATAATGTTTCAACACATAGACAAATTAATATTAACGATACCATAAAAATTAAAAATGAGATTTTTGTAGTAAGTGGAATTCTTGATAACACCGGTTCGCAAGATGATGATTTTATCTTTATGAATCTTTCTTCTGCACAAAAATTATTTAATAAACCCGGAACTATTTCACTCATTGAAATTTCTGCTTTGTGTTACGACTGTCCAATTGAAGAAATTGTAGCTCAGACTTCTAAAGCAATCCCTGCAGCAAAAGTTACACCAATTAAGCAAACCATAGAAGCAAGAATGTCAGCTGTTCATAGTTTTGAACATTTTTCAATTGGGATATCGATGATAATTCTTGTTATTAGTTTCTTAATTGTTTTTATAAATGTAAATGCTTCTGTAAACGAAAGAACAAAGGAAATCGGAATATTTAAATCGGTTGGCTTTAGACAAATACATATCTTAAAAATAATTCTATTTGAGATTTTTATAATAAGTCTAATATCTGGATTGGCAGGATATTTCATTGGTACAAATTCAGCAAAATTTCTACTACCACATTTAAGTATGTTTGCTGCCAATGAATTAATTATTAGACCAATATTACTTTGGGAAACAGTTTTGCTCTCACTTATTGTAAGTCTATTAGCCTGTATTTATCCAGCACTTAAAGCAGCAAAACTCGACCCAACTGTTGCATTCAGGTACATCTAAAATTTAAGGACGACAAATGAGTTTAGTTGAAATAAATCAAATATCAAAAGTGTACGAAACTGGTGGAGTAAAAATTACAGCAGTTAATAATGTTTCATTTACTATATCGAACAATGAATTAATTACCATTATGGGAGAATCTGGCTCTGGTAAAACTACACTACTTACAATTATGGGAGGTTTATGCAAACCGACATCGGGAAAAGTGATTGTAGATGGTCTGGATATTTATTCTCTTAACCAGAATAGTCTGGCAGATTTTAGAAAGGAATATCTGGGCTTTGTCTTTCAAACATTTCAACTTATTCCGTATTTAACAGTTGAAGAAAATGTAATGCTACCACTTGCAATAAGTGATCTGAGAAAAAAGCAGAAAAAAGAAATTGTTTATTCAATACTTGAAAAAGTTCATATTAAAGATAAATCGAAAAGATTGATAAATGAACTTAGTGGCGGTGAACAACAGCGAGTTGCAATAGCAAGAGCACTGGTAAATGATCCTTTGATTATTCTTGCAGATGAGCCAACCGGTAATCTTGATTCTAAGACAAGTAAAGAGATCATCAATATTTTTCTTTCTCTTGTCTCAGAAGGTAAAACTGTTGTAATGGTAACACATAATAAAGAATATACAAAATATGCAACAAGAGTTATTGAACTATCAGATGGTAAAATAATTAAAGAAAATTATATCTCACTTTCTGAGGTTACTCACCCTGTTAGTGTTTGATAAAAATAAATTAATAACATTAATATGAATTCGAAATTTTTGATAAGGATGGTAATGATAATTTTTCCTGTGTTAATGCTTGATGTGATAAATGCACAAAATGGATGGTCCATTGCAATTAATCTACAACTTGTAGGTGGTAGTTATACTTTTGACAAAAATAATTTCAATAAAAATAAAATTATCTATTATTATAGTGGCCTGGGAAATTGGGCTATTAGTTTATTGGCTCCATTAAAGACTTATGAAATTACACCACAGCGTGCTGATTCCCTTATATTCCCTTTTATTAAAGAAACATATACTGGCAATATTATTAACGACATTTTTTTCCCGCCAGCATTTAATATAAACACTTATGTTAAACTTCCTATGATACCATATTCTAAAAAGAAAGGTGAATATAATTATGGTTTCTCGGTAACTCTCAGGAAATTAAATAAAGTTTTTTTTGGATTTGCTAATCTGGGGTATATCGTTATATCTAATCCTTTACATAACAATCATCGAAATCCGTTGAGTTATGGTTTTGGAATAGGGAAATATTTTTATGAAAAGTTACTAACATCTTGGGTATTTTATCACAGTTATTCAGCAATCGTTGAAGATTACAAACCACCCACCCTCATTTCTATTGGTGTTAACTACAAAATTTATAGAGATGTAATCATTTATCTTATTGACACTTTAGAAGTAAGTAAAAGTTATTCTGGAAATTCGTTTTCAGGAGGATTGAGATGGAATTTATAAACAGATTAATCTAAACAATCAGGGAGTTATAGAATGAAAAAACATAATTTAAATATCACTAACAAAGTAATGCAAATGTGCTTTGTAATAACATTATATCTTATAGCATATACAAGCTCATTTTATGCCCAGCATCAACATGGAAACATGAGTGGCAATCAACAAATTCAAATGCAGCACAACATGAATACAATGATGGAAAACATGCAAACAATGATGAATCAAATGAATCAGCTTGCTGAAAAGAGCAACAAAATGCTTCTTGTTATGAAGTCAAGCATTAATCAAAATCAGAATGATATGCATTCATTGAATATGCATGCAAAATCCATGACAACTTTAATGCAAAATATGAGTGAAATGTCTGGCAGTATGAAAAACATAATTGAAGACATGAACAAAGTTATTCATGATTCTGAAATGATGAAGAATGATGAAATAAAAACACACATGGAAGATATGATGAAAACTATGAAAAACATGATTAATGAATACGAAGACATGCTTAATAAGATGGAAAAGATGCAATCAAAAGAACAAAGTAGATAAAGTCATGAGACATAAAAATAAACTATTGCCCTTTGCCCTCTATATTGTTATAACACTCACCTCTTCAAGCCTCAAGAACTACGCCCAGGAAGGCTGGTCTTTAAAAGCCAGCCTTCAATTTTCAGGAGGAAATTATTCTTACAACAATTCAAGTAAAATATTTTATTTTTACGGCGAAGCCAGTTATCAAAAAAATAACTGGAGCTTCAATGTTTCTGTACCTGTTGTTGCTCAGAATGCAGGTGGTGTTGGTCAGGTAGGAGGCATGATGCTTCCAAATGGAAATAATGATGAAGATAATCATTATAACATGATGACTGGTAATGAAAATAATAGTAACTTTATGAACAATCATTCAATGTCCTCATTCAACCATTTTGGTCTTGGAGATATTTCTCTCTATGGTTCATATAATATTTTTGAAGATAATGCTTCACTGTTTTCGCTGAGTTTAAATTCATTTTTTAAAATTCCTACTGCAAGTTACAGCCTTGGTTTAGGTACAGGAAAATTTGATTTGGGAATTTCAGCAACAATTAGAAAAATGCTGGATAGCTACATTGGTTTTCTAGACCTTGGTTATATTGAAATTGGAGATCCACCTAATATTAAATATAATAATCCGCTAAGTATTGGACTAGGTTTAGGAAAGTTTTTTGATGAAGGTAATTATTCTCTTTTGCTTTATTATCAGGCATATACAAAAATAATTGATGGTTATCCTGCCCCTCAATTATTATCACTTGGATTTAATTACAAAATTAATTCCAGCCTCACCCTTTCTTTGATTGGAGCCGCAGGATTAAGTAAAATAACTTCTAATTTTTCTTTTTCTAGTGGTCTGGAATGGAACCTTTAATAAAAAATGAAAGGAATTATTATGCAATTATTACCAGATTGGGCACCAAATATTCATCCAATGATAGTTCACTTTCCACTTGTCCTTTTGATCTTTGCAGTGTTATTTGACTTTACAGGTTTGGTATTAACAAAATTCGAATGGATTAAAAAGTCTGCATTATTATTATACTTTTTAGGAACAATAGCAGCAGTGATTGCTTTTATTACTGGCAATGGAGCATCGGATAGTATAAATATTCCGTCTAATGCTTTTTCTGCTGTGAATGAACATGCTGATTGGGCAGAAATTACTTTATGGTTTTTCATCATTTATACAATAGTTCGTTTAATCTTTGCATTTGGATTTAAATATATACCATTTGCAAAAATTATTATAATTCCTGTTGTACTTAGTGGATTTATTGGCATCTACTTTTTATACAATACTGGTGATCATGGTGCAAAGTTAGTTTATGGATATGGATTGGGAACCGGTAATATTTTAAAATCGGAAAAAACATTACAAACTGCAGAAAGTAAATTTGTTTCTGATTCAACTTTCTCTGTAAGAAAAGATGGCTCATGGAGATTAATCGCAGATGAAAATGTTATTAAAGTTCTATCTCAAAAATTTAAGTGGATCGAAGGTTCTCTACAAGAACTCAATCCAATGTACGAATCCTCCGAATCTATATTAATGTTTCATCTTGGCGAAGAAAATCCAATTATAGCTGGATTTATTTATGATAATAAAATCAAGAGTGTTCAAACTACAGTAAAAATTAATCTCGATAATTTTAATGGTGAACTGGAATTGATTCATAATTTTGTAGATAAAAATAATTACGACTTACTCGGCTTAAAAAAGGATGAAATTTATCTTGCAAGAAAAACTAATGGAGAAACAAAAATCTTTGAGAAAAAAAGCTTGCAAAGTAAACAAATTGATGGATTGCTTGAAATAAAAGTTGTAAGTGAAGGAACTCATTTCAGAGGCTATATAAATAATAAATTGTATATACACGGACATGGAAGTGTTCCTCAGCCAGGTAGTGCAGGAATTAAATTCTCTGGCACAGGCATCATCAACATTAAATCAATTAATGTTGAATCTCTATAATTACCAATTATGATTCTTCTAAAATTGAAAAACAATTATTAATACATTTAATGGACATGGTTGATTCATCAGAGAATTTTTAATTTAAGAAGAATAATTATGATTTGATAAAAGTATTTTTGTAGTTAGAAATTATTTTTGAAGTTGATTCTTCTATCTGATAATCAACCACAAATAAGAAGTTATATTTCCAATTAATCTTAATCACCCATTATTTTAATTACCTTTAATACATTATTTTTGAGTACATTAAAAAATACTTTCTTATATAGAGGTTCATTATGAAATATTTATTTATTATAAACGATGCACCTTACGGAACAGAAAAAGCTTATAATGCACTTCGCCTTGCTATGCAATTACAAAAAGACTTTGAAAACACAGTAATAAGAATATTTTTAATGGCTGATGCTGTAACCTGTGCGTTACCAAGTCAAACAACTCCAAATGGTTATTATAATATTGAAAGAATGCTTAAGTCAATAATAACAAAAGGTGGTGAAGTAAAAATTTGTGGAACATGTGCAGATGCTCGTGGAATAAGAAATCTTAATTTAATTGATGGATGTCAGATAAGTAACATGTCAGAATTAGCAAAATGGACAGAAGATTCAGATAAAGTAATTGTATTTTAATAGTTACTAATATCTTCTTTTATAATTAATTAAATTTCCATTTGAATCATAAATACAAAGTTCAAGTGGCATTTGACCTGGTAATGAATGAGTTGCACAACCAAAACATGGATCGTATGCACGGAATGCCATTTCAATCATATTTAAAACAGAATCGGTAATTTCTGTTCCTTTTTTAATTAATCCTTTTGCTGCTCTTTTTATCGACATTGAAATTGCAGCGTGATTATTGGTTGTTCCTACAATTAAATTTGCTTTCTGAATAATTCCTCTTTCATCAGTAATATAATGATGTGTTAATGTACCACGTGGTGCTTCAACAATACCAATTCCTTCGGATGGAATTTCAGTAGGTATTTTTCTGATTTCTTTAGATGTAATTTCTGGATCATTAATTAATTGATTTGCTCTTTCGGCAGCATACATAAGTTCAATAATCCTTGCCCAGTGTGTAGCCAGTGTATGATGAACTGGGATTTTACCTGTATGATCTCCCGTAAATGTTTCATAAAATTTTTCATACTCTTCCTGTGCTAATGGAGTTGCCATTCCATCAGAAACATTTAATCTTGATAGTGGAGTTGCAATGTAAACTCCACTTTCTTTACCATCTACAAATCCTTTCCAGCCTATTTTTTTGAGATATGGAAATTTAAGATAACTCCAACTTTCTATATGCTCTGCAACATGATTTAGATATTCATTGGGTTCATATTTACAAAATTCATTACCATCAGGATCAACAACTCGAACTTTTCCATCATAAAAATTGACTTTATTATTTTCATCAACCAAACCCATGTAGTAAGTTTTTTGAGTATAATTATCAGATAGAATCAGATCAATATATTTTGAATTTTTTAAGACATAATCATCGAAGACCTTAAAAGTAAATTTTGCAAACTCAATAAAGTATTCTAAATCTTTAGCAAACATTTCTCGTTCTTCTTCGCTCAGACCTCGAGTTATGCCACCTGGAATAGCAGTAACCTGATGAATTTTTTTGCCTCCCAGTGTTTGAATAATATTTTGTGCAATAGAACGAAGTTTAATTACTTTTTTTCCTGCTTCAATTCCAACTTTATTAATAACACCTAAAATATTTCTTTCGGATTTTTCAGCCTCTGGACCAACTACAAAATCTGGTCCTCCTAAAGCATAGAAATGAACAGTATGATCTGCACAAAAGAATACAGAATAAAGTAGCTCTCTTAATTTCTTAGCAGCTGATGGAATTTCAACTTTATAAACTGCATCGCATGCTTTAGCAGATGCCATATGATGAGCTTCGGGACATACACCACAAATCCTCGTTGTAATTCTTGGCATTTCTTCAACTGGTCTACCCTGAACAAATTTTTCGAATCCTCTTAACTCGGGAACTATGAAATAACAATTTTCAACTTCACCATCATCATTAAGAAAAATATCAATTCTTCCGTGACCTTCGAGTCGTGTAATCGGATCAATTTTTATATGTTTCATATTTGTCTCTCTAATTAATGATTGTAATCAAAATGTTTTCTTTTCAGAGTTGAGCCAGCTAATGAAAATCTATACAATGTACCAATGGGATCAACCAGTTTTTCAAATATTTTTCTTATTTCATCAGTTGAAGTTGCATCGATAACAGAACTTAGAGCAGATATCATTTTAGCACCTTGATCTCTCACATTTGGTGGAGGACCATAACATCCTCTACAGGGAACATTTGCTTTAACACATAAAGCACCACAACCACTTCGCGTTGCTGGTCCCATACATAATATTCCCTGATCGAGCAGACATTCATTTTCATCTGGTATTATTTCATGAGGTCTATAAAATTCTTTAATCTTCTTTTCTTTTCTTGTACGTGGACATTCATCGCAACAGGTTTTATTATCAGTACCAAGCACCGTCCCTTTAGGAGGTAATTCCTTTCCAGTTTTTAATATATCAATAACTGCAAGAATCACAGCTGTTACTTGAAATGATTGAGGTGGACAACCGGGAATAAAATAATCTACATCTACTACATCTTTTAATGTTTTAACATTATTCCAGAATTCAGGTAATTCTGTTTCTCCTTCTGGATGTTCTGTTTTTAGTTGAGGGAAAATTCCCTTACTCTGTTCATCAACACTTGGTGAATCTTTAAACACAAAATCAAAGATTTCATTTCTATCAAATAAATTTGCTAAACCAGGAATACAGCCTTCCATAGCACACGAACCAAATGCTACTAAAAGTTTAGATTTTTTTCTCAAAAGTTTTGCAATATGTTCATTTTCATCGTTACGGATTGCACCATTAAAAAGTGTTAAATCGATAGTGCCATCTTCCATAGCTTCGACATCGCTATATTTAAAATCCATTGCACATGGCCAGAAGACTATATCAAAAAATTCAGCCACATCAAGAATTTTTTCTTCGATATCAAGAATTGTAATTTCGCAACCACCACAACTTGCAGCCCAGTATAATGCAAGTTTGGGTTTCATCGTTATTCCCTCATAAATTTAATTTTAATGGACCCAGTTTTCTTATTTCTTCTGTAAATTCAAAAGAAACTTTAGCATACTTTTCTGATTCAGAAGCCGAAATCCATTCAAGTCGTAATCTTTTTTCGTCAATACCAAATTGCTTTAAAATCATTTTAAGAAATTCTACTCTTCTAAGAGTTTTAAAATTTCCTTCGAGATAATGACAATCACCAAAGTGACAACCTGCAATTAAAACACCATCAGCTCCTCGTTTAAATGCTTCGAACACAAAAGAAGGATCAACACGACCAGAACACATTGTTCTTATTATTCTAATATTAGGTGAAGATTTAAGTCTCGACACACCGGCTAAATCGGCTCCTGAATATGCACACCAATTACAAAGGAACCCAACAATTTTAGGTTCAAATACTTCGTTCATATTTTTTAGCTCATTGTTTTATATTTCTAATATCCCTTCTAATTCTGCATAAATTTGATCATCAGAGAATCCCATGCCTGTAATTGCACCTGCAGGACAGGCTGCTACACAGGTTCCACATCCTTTGCATAATGCTTCGTTAACAAATGATATTTTTTTATCTTCATTAAACTCAATGGCATTAAAAGGACATAAATTATTGCATATGCGGCATCCTGAACAATATTTTTCATCTATGTATGCACGAATAGGTTCAATCTCAACTTCTCCTTTTGAAATTAATGAGAGGGTTCTTCCAGCCGCAGCACTTGCTTGAGCAACAGTATCTGGAATATCTTTAGGTCCTTGTGCACATCCAACGATATAAATTCCATCACTCATTGTCGAGAAAGGATCGAGTTTTGGATGACGTTCGAGAAAGAATCCATCTGGACTTCTTGATAAGCCTAAAACTTTTGCAATTTTTTCTGCACTCCTATTTGGTTGAAGTGCATTGCAAAGTATAACCATATCAACTGGAATTTCTCTAAACTTTCCAATTAGAGTATCTTCGCATTTTACCACAAGGAATTTCTCGCCATCTAAAGATTTTCTTTCAACAACTTCTGCTACTTTACCACGAATCACATTTATTCCTTCGTTCAATATTCTCGAATAAAATTCTTCATAACCTTTTCCATAAGCTCTCATATCAATATAAAATTGATAAACTTCTGCATTAGTTCTTTCTTTTACTAAATGTGCAAATTTCAATGCATACATACAGCATACACGAGAACAATATTTATTGAAATTAGAATCACGTGAACCAACACAATGAATAATTGCAACTGCTCTTGGACTTTTTCCATTTCTTAAAACTACTTTTCCACCAGTTGGACCAGTTGAAGAAAGTATTCTTTCAAACTCAAGTGATGAATAAACATTTTCTAATCTTCCATAACCATACGGAAAAAGTTTTGATGCATCAATTATTTCATATCCGGTTGCAACTATGATTTGACCAACTTTAATTTCAACGATTTCATCTTTCATTGTATAATCAATAGCATTTGGTTGACATACTCTCTGACATTCATGGCATTCAACACAAACACCACAATTTAAGCATCTTGATGCTTCTCGAACTGCCTGTTCTTCTGTAAATCCAAGTTCAACTTCTTCGAAATTTGTTTTTCTATAAACAGGATCAAGTTTTGATATAACTTCTCTTTCAATTTTGGGAGTTTCTTTATATGTAGGTGCGTATGTGTGTGGTCTAAAACTTTCTCCTCTTAGAACATCTAATTTTACCATATGAGTTTTATAATTTTCAAGAGGTTCGCCATTAAGATATTTTTCAATTGATTCAGCTGCACGTCTTCCATGTCCCATTGAAGCTATAACTGTCGATGGTCCAAGTACAACATCTCCGCCAGCAAAAATTCCTTTAATATTTGTCTCAAGTGTTTCAAGATTTACCTGAAGAGTTCCCCATTTTGTTGTCAGAAAACGAGTTCCAGTATTAATAGGCGATAAATCTGGCATCTGACTTATTGCAACAATTACTTTATCAAATTCCAGAATATGTTCACTTTGAGGAACTGGAATAGGTCTTCTACGACCCGAAGAATCTGGTTCACCTAAAGTCATTCTAATACATTTAACTGCTTTAACATTTCCATTTTCGTGAATAATTTCAACTGGAGCAGTTAAATAAGAAATATGAATTCCTTCGGCTTCGGCATCGGCAATTTCTTCTTCAGAGGCTGGCATTTCATATTTTGATCGTCTATAAAGAATTGTAACTCTTCGAGCCCCTAAACGAAGAGCAGTTCTTGCAACATCAATTGCAGTATTACCCCCGCCAATAACCGCCACATTCTTTCCAATATCCACTCCAATACCTACATTAACCTTTCTTAAAAAGTCAATCCCGTGCAGCACCCCTTCAGCATCTTCTCCCGGAATATCCAATTTTACACTTTTATGTGCACCAATAGCCAGAAAAATTGCAGAATATCCTTCGGCAAATAAATCATCAATAGTTATATCAGTTCCAATTTTTACATTGGTTCTAAATTGAATACCAAGATCTTTAAGGTAATTAATTTCTAATGCCAAGAATTGTTTTGGTAATCGATATTCAGGAATTCCAATTGCAAGCATACCACCGGGAATGGAGTATTGTTCAAACACAGTAACTTGAAAACCTTTCATTGCAAGATCGTGAGCACAAACTAAACCAGCAGGTCCAGAACCAACAATTGCTACTTTTTCATTCCTTTGATTTTCAATTTTGGGTGGAACAAATTTTCCATAGTTTTTCAATTCCCAATCAAGAGCAAAGCGTTTTAAATGTTGAATTGCAATGGGTTTATCAACATGACCACGATTACATTCACTTTCGCATGGATGATAACAAATTCTTCCACAAATAAATGCAAGTGGATTTCTTTTATGAATCAATTGTGCTGCTTCATGAAATTTTCTATTTCTTATTAAAGCTATATAACCAGCTGCTTCTTGACGAATAGGGCATGCTTCTATACATGGAGGTCTTTCCTGACGATCGATTACATAAGTATTAGGAACTGCTTGAGGAAAAGCCTTGTGAATGGCTGTTCGCATTTGTTTAAATTCATCAAACCAGTTAGGAACTTTAACAGGGCATACTTTAGTACATTCTCCACACGAAGTGCATTTTGATGTAACATACCTTGCTTTTTTTCTTATTCTTACAGAAAAATTACCAATATAACCACTAACTTTTTCCACTTCGGATAGAGTCATCAATTCAATATTTTTTCTATGACTAACGGAAACCATTTTAGGTGTAAGAATACAGGCAGCACAGTCAAGTGTAGGAAATGTTTTATCGAACTTTGCCATTTGTCCACCAATAGTCGATTCTTTTTCAACCAAATAAACTTTATTACCAGATTCTGCAATTTCCAGTGCAGCCTGTATTCCTGCAATTCCACCACCAATTATAAGAGTATCGGGATTAATTTTACTTTTACTGACTTCTAAGGGAGTATGATTTTTTACTCTTTTATAAGCAGCATTTATTAATGCAAGTGCTTTTGTTGTTGCTTTTTCTACATCATCATGAACCCATGAACATTGTTCTCTTATATTTGCCATCTGGAATAGATATCGATTTAATCCAGCTCTTTCACATGTATTACGAAAAGTTAATTCGTGCATCTGTGGAGAACATGCTGCTACAATAATTCTATTTAATCCTTTTTCTCTTATATCTTTTTCGATCATTTGTTGTCCGGGATCGGAACACATAAATTTATATGAGGTAGAAACTTCTACGTATGGCTTGTCTCTCATTTTTTCAGCAATTTCTTCAACTCTAACAGTTTGTGCGATATTAACTCCACAGTGACAAATATAAATACCAATTTTAATATCATTATTCATGCTTCATTCACCTTTTCATTTCTGATGGTTTAATGATACTTTATATAATGATTCTAATTTGTCGCACTTATAAAAATTTTGTTCGAGACCTAATTCGCCAACATCAATACCAAGTGCAACACCAAGTATCTGAGTAAAAAAAAGAATGGGTATTTTATATGTAGTAGAATATATTCTATTAATTTTATTCTGATATCCTTCAAGATTCATTTGACAGAGAGGACAGGTGGTAGCAATGCAATCAGCTCCATTTTCTTGAGCACATTCAAGAATTTCTTTAGTTAGATTAAGAGAAGAACTTTGATAAGTTGTCATTAACATACCACCGCAACAACGGAGTTTATAAGGAAAATAAACATCTTCTGCTCCTATGTTTTCAAAAAGATTTTCCATAGACATTGGATTTTCTCTATCATCAAATCCTTTTTCGGGTCTAACTATTTGACAGCCATAGTAATTTGCAATTCTTAATCCTATGAGTGGTATTTTGACATTTAATTTGATTATTTCAATTCCTATATCATTTACAAGAATATCAAGTGGATGACGAACTCGAACTGTGCCATTATACGATAATCCTGCTTCTTTAAGACAAAGATTAACTTTATCAAAAACTTCATTATTACTTTTTAAATACTTATTAGCTTTATTCAGAATTGTATAACAAGAGCTACAGGGAGTAACAATATCATATCCAATTCTTTCTGCCAGAGCAAGATTGCGTGCAGCTACTGCAAGTGCCGTTATTTCTTTGATTGACATGTAGATTGTTGCACCACAGCAGTTCCAGTCCTCAAGTTCTACAAGTTCACAATTAAGTGCATTAAATACAGCTCTGCACGATTTGTCGTAATTATTATTTACTGTGTGAAGACTACAACCCGGATAATATGCATATTTCATTTTTTCCTCTTACTTATGTTAACTCACAGCTTTGTATCCAACAGCTTCGGGGATGTAAGCTAATTCTTCTTTTTCTGGTGGTAATTCAAAAGTTTCGGCTTTTTTAATAATCTTTCTTAAATCATTTATTGCCTTTATTTTTTCAGAAGTCAGTTTTATTCTTCTTTTTGTAATTAATTTTATTCCCAGTGGAATTAGATTTATAATTTTCCATAATCCTGTTCTTAAATAAAATCTTAGAATTAATTGCGCTTCATTCAATCTTCCGTATTTATAAATACATTTCATAAAAGAATATGATAATGCATAAGTTGGTATATTCTTATTGAATAGTTTCTTTTCCATTGCAGTTCTTTTAAGTGCATAAAGTATATCTGTAACTTTTATTAGCGAAGGACATCGAGTTTGACAGGTATAACAAGAAGCACAAATCCAGATAGATTTACTTCTTAATATTGATTCCATATCACCAGCTCTAAACAATGCTATTAATTTTCTTGGAGTAATATCCATAGCATATGAAAGAGGGCATGAACCCGTGCACGTGCCACATTGAATACAAAGTTTAATTCGTTCTCCCTGTGGAATTACTTTTGTTCGATATAGAAATGAATTACGTAATAAAACTTCTTTTTCTGGATGCACTCCAGGTAATATTTCACTTTCTACTGTCATTCTATTCCCTTTCTTTTCTTAAACTATTTTCAACTTCCCAGCTTTTGAGTTCACCAAAATACTGTGGATATTTTTCGACCATTTCATATTCGGCAGAAATTATCATTTGATGTGAAAATTCCATATCGGCAAGAAATCTAAATATTCTTTTACCTGATAAATCTGTAACATATTCAGCACAATCGAGATAAAAATCTCTTGCTCTTTTTTCTTCATCAATTGCAATTTTTAAAACATCTTTAAGACTCATCTTTTTTCTGGCGGCAGATGAATTAATATGTTTTGGCATTTGACTTTCAGGAAGTTTCAAAGGAACATCTGGAAACATTTCATTATATTTTTTTTCGAGAATTAATTGATGTTGCTTCTCTTCTTTTACAAGGTTTAAGAAACGTTCTTTAAGCAATTCATTTTGAGAGAGATCGGCTAAATCCTGATAAATTTCCTGAGCATCAATTTCACTTCGTATTGCCACTCCTAAAGCTTCAAGAGCTGTAAGGTCTTCGGCTATCATGTGTTATACCCTTGTTAATTGTAAATTCTCTTTTTTTAATTCATTGAACACAAATGAATAAATTTCATCAGCACATTTATTTATTGCATACTTAACTTCTACAGATATCTTATAAGTAAATTCACTAATTGATTTTGATTCTATTGCATAAATAAAAATTTCTTCGGGCATCGGAATTCCAATTTTTTTAGCAAACTCAATAGCAGTTGAAAAATTAAGATTATGATACGAAACCATTTTAATCGAATTAACAAAATCTTTATTAGAAAATTTATGAATATAGCCAGCAGGTTTAAGACCTGTTCTTATAGAATCAATCAAGATTGCTGAATTATAATTTTTTAAAAAATCAATTATTCTCAATCCTCCTAAAGATGTTGATTCCACTTTAATTAGGGAAAAATCTTTTAGCTTCTTTCCAAGTTTTTCTGCAACTAAAATTCCAGCAGCATCATCTCCCAGAATATTATTGCCCAAACCGAGAATTATTAGTGGTAATTTCATTGTTTTGTTTTTTTCAAATAAAATGCAACCGATATGCCAGTTATCTGAACATTCAAAAAATCAGAAAAAAGAAAGTTTAATAGAAAAGAAAGTAGCGGGATTTCGCAATTAAAGTGCAGATTTCCGCAGGTTAATTAATCAAGATTATACTTTTTTAATTTATCCCTCAAAGTAGAAAGACTCAATCCAAGAAGTCTTGCTGCGTGAGTTCTATTGCCTTCCGAAATTTTAAGTGCTTGCTGTAATAGTTGAGTTTCAACACATTTAATCACTTCTTCAAAATTCATCTTTTTATTTTCAAAACATGAAATACATCTTCTAATAAAATTATCAAAATGTTGCTTTTGTTTTATTTCGTTTGGTAGCACATCGAGAGTAACTTTTCCATCGGTAAATAATACAATTCTCTGGATTATATTTTTCAATTCCCTCACATTACCAGGCCATGAATAATTCTGAAGAGCTTCGAGTGCTGCTTCGGAAATTTCAATTGGTTTATTTGGTTCATAAAGTTTCAAAAAATAATCAACCAGCAAAGGGATATCGTCTTTTCTTTCTCTTAATGGTGGTATTTCAATTGGGAAGACATTTATTCTAAAGAATAAATCCATACGAAATTTTTCTTGAGTTACAAGTTTACTTAAATCAATTTTAGATGAAGTAATTAATCTTATATCTAATGGTATAGAATTTTGTGCACCAATTCTTTTTATTTCTTTATTTTCAATTACTCTTAACAATTTTGGTTGAAGTTCGAGGGGGAAGTCGTCAATATCATCAAGATAAATTGTTCCTTTGTCTGCGATTTCAAATAGTCCTTTTTTTTCGTAGAGTGAACCAGTAAAAGCACCTTTTTCATAACCAAACAATTCACTTTCAATTAGATTGGGAGGTAATGTAGAAAGAGATACTTTAACAAGAGGATAGTGACTGCGATTACTTTTTTTATGAATATATTCGGCAAATAATTCTTTACCAACTCCTGTTTCACCAATCAATAGTATAGAGCAATCACTTTGAGCTATCTTATCGATTTTATCGATGATTTCTAAAATTTTTTTGTTCTTACCAATAATTATGTTTCTTTCAACTTCCATTTCAACTTTACCTTTTAACAGATTCTTGGCAGTTGTTCACCTGAAATCATGTCTACTATTCTTGTTGTTCCAATAATAGTTTTCATATAAACAAGATTAAATTGGTCTTCAATTAATTCGCCAATAATTTGGGAGTCTTTTCCTAAAGGGTGTTGCCGCATTGTATTTAATACTAAATCTGCATCCTTTGAATCAACAATAACAACAAGTTTTCCTTCGTTAGCAACATACAAAGGATCGAGTCCCAGCAATTCACAAATGCTTTTTACATCCTCTCTAATTCTAATTTTATCTTCATAAATAAGCATTCCCACTTTTGCAGATTGAGCAATTTCATTCAAACAACTTGATAATCCTCCTCGTGTTGGATCACGCATCATATGAATATTTTTACTAACATTAATAATTTTTTCAACCAAGGAATTTAATGGAGCTGTATCACTCTCAATATTTGTTTCCAATTCAAAATTGTTTCTTGATACTAAAATTGAAATTCCATGTTCACCAATACTTCCACTTAAAATAATTTTATCTCCTGCTTTACATTTAGAAGGATTTATTTCGATTTGATTTTCTATAATACCTATACCGGTTGTATTAATGAAAATTTTATCGCAACTACCTTTTTCAACTACTTTTGTATCGCCCGTTATAATTTTAACATCAGCAATTTCAGTTGCCTGTTTAATTGATAATAAAATTTTTTTGAAATCTTCAATTGGGAATCCTTCTTCGATAATAAATGATAAAGAAATAAATACTGGTTTTGCACCAGCTACAGATAGGTCGTTTACTGTGCCATAAACAGCGAGTTTGCCAATGTCGCCTCCGGGGAAATAAATTGGATTAACAACAAATGAATCAGTTGTAAATGCAAATTTCGTATTCGAAATTTCAAATATTGCACTATCATGTTTTTGTGATAGTATTTCATTATCAAAGAGCGGATAAATATATTGTTCCAATAAATTTTTACTGAATTTTCCTCCACCACCATGAGCCATTAATATTCTATCGTATTCAGTTTGGGGAACTGGACAACTATTAATATTAATTTGTTCGTTCATTTTAATTGTTAATTTTTACTGAGCCAAATTTATAATATGCATTACACGATCCTTCAGAAGAAACCATTGGAGCTCCCAATGGATTTTCTGGTGTACATTTTCTTGCAAAGTTCAAACAATCAACAGGCTTTTTAATTCCCTGTAGAATTAATCCTGCAATGCATTCAGTATCTATCTCGTCTATCTGTGTATTTAATGAAAATACTTTTTCTGCATCCATATCTTCAAACTCTTTTTTTATTTTTAAGCCGCTATTATTAATAAATCCAATTCCTCTCCATTTTCTATCAACAACTTCAAAGACATCAAACATTATTTTTTTTGCACTCATATTTCCCTCTTCTCGCACAGCTCTTTTATACTGGTTTTCTACATCATATCTACCTTCTTCTAATTGCTTTACTGTCATAAATATTCCTAAAAGAAGATCATTTGGCTCAAAGCCTGTTACAACAATTGGTACTTTATATTTTTTAGCAATAGGAATATACTCCTTAAATCCCATTACAGTGCACACATGTCCAGCGGCAATTATTCCATCTATTTTTGTTAACTGCGATTTAAGAAGAATTTCAATTGCAGGAGGCACAAGAACATGAGCACAAAGAACAAAAAAGTTTTTTAGACCCATTTTTCTTGCTTGAATAATTGAACTTGCTGTAGCTGGTGCAGTAGTTTCGAACCCTATTGCAAAAAATATAATTTTTTTATCGGGATAATCTTTTGCTAATTTTAATGCATCTATAGGTGAATAAATAGTTTTTACATTTGCACCAATTGATTTTGAATATAAAAGACTATATTTAGTACCCGGAACTCTAAGCATGTCACCATATGAAGTTAAAATTACATCTTTATGAAATGAAAGTTGAATTGCTTTATCTATAAATTCTACAGATGTAACACAAACAGGACAACCAGGACCATGGAGTAAAGTAATCTTCTCTGGTAGAATTTCTTCCAATCTATATTTCAAGATTGTGTGAGTTTGTCCACCACAAATTTCCATTATATACCAGTTATGCCTTAATATATTTTTAATTTTATCAACAATTCTTTTTGAATCATCTGCATTTCTATATTCATCAATAAATTTCATTTTTAATTTTCTTCCAGGTTTTTAATTGTATTTAAAATCTCTTCTGCTTCTTTTTCATCCAATTTATTTAAGGCAAATCCAACATGAACCAAAACATAGTCTCCAATTTTAATATCTGGAATCCAATCAACACATACTTCGCGTATGACACCACCAAAATCTACTTTTGCTATTTTTGATTCGGTATCCGTGTTACTTATAGAAATTACTCTACCTGGTATTGCAAGACACATGTTTTTCAATCCTTTCTTTAATAATGCTATGATTTGAACAACTTGATATTTTACCTTTGGTAAGTAAATAGGCAGCTATTTGTCCAGCTGAAATACCACCATCATTTGGTGGAATTTTTTGATGACAATAAACTTTTATATTATTATTACTCAATAACTCAATTGTTTTTTCTGTAAGTAATTTATTCTGGAAACAACCACCACTTAATAGAACTTTATTAGAGTTAGTAATCTTAGCAACTTCCAAAATTATATTAGCCAATGTATTATGAAACTTTGCAGCAATTATAAATTTACTTACTCCATTATCTATATCACTCATTGCTTCTAAAAAAATTTTTTGCCAATCGATTATAATTTTGTCTTTAAATATTATTTCATAATCATAACTTTCATTTATTTTTTCGTCTGCTGCAAATTCGAGCATCATTGCGGCCTGTCCTTCGTAAGATGAGATATGACAAATATTCAACAAAGAAGAAAAAGCATCAAATAATCTTCCCACACTGGAAGTTTGTGGAGTATTTATTTTATTAATAACAGCTTTTTTAATTATTTCCAGTTCGTTAATTGTAAAAGAATTCAATAAGAATCTTAACTGGTTATTGTTCAATGAATAATTAAAAATCTCAAATAAAATTCCTGCAAGAGTTCTTCGAGGTTCT
The DNA here is from genome assembly GCF_036860695.1 of Rosettibacter firmus. Taxonomy (NCBI): domain Bacteria; kingdom Pseudomonadati; phylum Ignavibacteriota; class Ignavibacteria; order Ignavibacteriales; family Melioribacteraceae; genus Rosettibacter; species Rosettibacter firmus. The sequence goes on from NZ_JAYKGJ010000001.1 coordinate 1,222,155, forward strand.
CGAATTGCAATTTCGCCACCTGGCAATGGAAATGTTTTGAATTGACCTATATGGATTGCTTTGTTTTCATCCACAATAAAAAATTCTCCACCCCAAATATTGCCATCAAGTCCATAACCAGTACCATCCCAGCTTATACCGAGAGCTAATCCTTCAACTTCATTTTCTAATTTACAGGCAGCTACATGTGCATAATGATGCTGAATATGAATTATATTTTTACTTATTGATTCTCCATACTTAGTAGATAAATATTCTGGATGAATATCACATAAAATTAAAGGATTCGATGAAAGTTTATTTAATTCTGTCAAGTTATTAATGGTTTTAATAAATGCATTATATGTTTCGGAAGTTGATAAATCACCAATATGTTGACTTAAAATAATTGCATTATTCTTTTTTATTGCTATTGTATTTTTAATGTGTGAACCTAAAGCCAAAATTTCTTTTTCTGATGAAACTTTTTCATCGATTAAAATTGGTAAAGGTGCAAAGCCTCTTGCTCTTCTAAGAATTACCTGTTTGTTATTTATAATTCTTACAATCGAATCATCCACATGTCTTACAATTGGTCTATTATGAACGACGAAATAATCAGCAATATTTTTCAGTCTTATTAAAGCTTCTTCATTTTCGATGCAAATTGGTTCTTCAGAAAGGTTTCCACTTGTTGCAACAACTGGTTTATTTAATTTATTCATTAATAAATGATGCAAAGGTGAATAAGGTAACATAATACCGAGATATGGATTATGTGGTGCACATTCATCTGAGATTATTTTTTGATCGATATTTTTTCTTTTTAATAAAACTATTGGACTTTCATTAGAAAGCAAAGCTCTTTTTTCTAAAGTAGATACATAACAGATTTCTTCTACATAATTATAATTCGGAAACATGAGAGCAAATGGTTTTTCACTTCGTTGTTTACGAACTCTTAATCTCTTAATAGCATCTGAATTAGAAGCATCAACAATTAATTGAAATCCACCAATACCTTTTAATGCAACAATATTTCCTTTAAGAATTAATTCTGCTGCATAACTAATTACTTCATTCCCTTCAATCAAACAAAAACCATTTTTATCCCAGAGTTGAAGTTTTGGTCCACATACTGGACAGGCAATTGGTTCGGCATGAAATCTTCGATCAAAAGGATTTTCATACTTTGCACGACATTCGTTGCACATATTAAAAATTTTCATTGATGTATTCTCTCTATCATACGGCATTGATTCAATAATCGAATAGCGAGGACCACAGTTTGTACAATTTATGAAGGGATATAAATATCGTCGATTGTTTTTATCAAACATTTCATTCAAACATTCACTGCATACAGCAATGTCGGGGGGAATTATAATATTAAATTTGCCATCAGTTTTACTTTCAATTATCTTGAACTCCGAGTAACCAATTAAATCTAATTCAGAGTATTCAAGTCCAGATATAAATGAAATTTCTGGTTTATTAGTATAAATTGAAGAAATGAAATTTTTCAGTGATTCTTCATTTCCCTCTACATCAATAAGAACACCAGGCAGTGAATTACATACATATCCCTTCAAATCATAAATTGAGGCTAATCTATAAATAAAAGGTCTAAAACCAACACCCTGTACTTTGCCTCTTATTTCAATTTTGAACCTTGTTTTCACTTTTTATATTTAAAATCCACTCACACAAATTTTCAACACCAATGTTCTCAGTACAGGAAGTTTCAAAAATTTTTAATCTCGGGTTTATGGATAATGCATTATTTTTTATTACTTCAATTGAAGAATTTATATATGGCAATAAATCTATTTTATTTATAACTAATGCGGAAGATTTCAAGAAGGCTAATGGATATTTTAGTGGTTTATCATCTCCTTCGGTAGTGCTCAGTATAATAACTTTAATATTTTCACCAAGATCAAAACCTGCTGGACATACAAGATTACCAACATTTTCTATAATCAAAATATCAAAATCATAATCGCATAATTTTAAGAAAGCTTCTTTAACCAAAATTGCATCAAGATGACAGGCACCATTTGTTATTATCTGTGTAACTGGTACTCCATATTTTTCAATTCTTTCTGCATCCAGTTTTGTTTGAAGGTCTCCCTCAATAACTGCAATCCTGATTTTATTACGAAGGAATTCTATCATTCTTTCTATTAAACTTGTTTTCCCTGAACCTGGAGAACTCAGCATATTAATTGCAAAAATATTTTTTTCTTCAAATGCTTTTCTGTTTGACTGTGCTACAATATCGTTCTTTTCTAAAATTTTTCTTTCAACAACTTTTATACTCATTTATTCAACTCCATTTCATCATCTAATTCTAATTCATCAATATAAAGTTCTAAGCCATTTATTATACTTACATCATACGAACCGCAATCGGGACAGCAAATAATATTCTCTTCTAATTCAACTTCTTTATTACATTGAGAGCATTTTATTCTAACAGGTATAATCTGAACTATCAGCTCAGCATTTCTCAAGGATGAGTTTTCTGTCAACAGTTTAAAACAAAATTGCAAAGAATCAACACAAACATTGCTCAGCTTTCCAATTTTTAGCTTAACAGATTTTACGGGAACAGTATTTTCTTGGGGGAGATATTGTTCAGAAATTTCTATTATCTCCTGAGCAATGCTTAATTCATGCATTTTGTGCTCAGTTTAACTTGCAAATCTAAATTTAATATATGAATTTTAAATAAAAGATAACAGTGTATAATTTAAATGAATAATCTATCTTTTTATCATCTAAATTATTATGAATAATTCATTATTATTTCTCTCAATTACAACTGCCTTTGTAGGTTTTTCTCACACAGTTTTAGGACCAGATCATTATCTTCCTTTTATAGCAATTGCAAAATCAAGAAATTGGTCATTAAAAAAGACAATCTTTATAACTTTTTTATGTGGTATAGGTCATATTCTTAGCTCTGTGATTATTAGTTTCATTGGAATAATATTTGGGTTTGCCCTGAACAGTCTAAAAATAATTGACTCAATTCGTGCAGAAATTGCAGCATGGTTATTAATATGCTTTGGATTAATTTATTTTTTATTGGGTATAAAAAAATGCTGGAGAAAAAAATCTAAAATAGTGGTTGATAATTATCATTCTAACCTGGATGTGATTAAAACAAAAAATAATTTTGAAGAAAAACTTGATAAGAAAAATGTTACAGCATGGATACTCTTTATTATTTTCATATTTGGTCCCTGTGAAAGTTTAATCCCTCTTTTACTTTATCCTTCTATACAAAACAATTTGTTTGCAATAATAATTATCACGTTAATATTCTCAATTACAACTATTGGAACAATGTTAATCATAGTGATAACAATATACTCAGGTTTGTCACTAATAAAACTGGAAAGTTTAGAAAAATACTCTTTTATAGCTGCTGGCTTTTTAATACTTATTTGTGGATTAGCCATTGAATTCTTGGGATTATAAATACATCTATGTCAATTGAATAGCTTTGCCAATTTAATCTCTTTATTAAAATTACTTGTCAATAGAAGAACTTATTTTTCAAATAAACATTTCAAGAAGTTTAAAAAGTAATTTATTTAATCATCACCAGAAGCATCTTCGACTTTTGTAATGCTTTTAAACCATGTGGAATATTTGCTGGCATAACTATCATTTCTCCAGTTGTTATGTTATAAATTTCGTCTCCAATCTTAATTTCCATTTCTCCTTCTATTAAATAAACAAAAGCATTATATGGTGATGTATGCTCAGAAAGTGATTCGTCTTTATCAAATGCAAATAGTGTAAGATTACCACATTGATTTTTAATTATTTGTTTGCTGACAATTGAACCTTCTTGAAATGCAATGGCTTCAATCAATTTTTGCTTCTGAATATTTTCTGTCATTGTTTCACCTAATTTTAATGTAAATGCTGGTTAAGAGAATTTTCAACATGATGAATAAAATGCATATTAAAATATTTTTTCCTCATTTATAATATTTATTTCATAATCTTAATCATATATATCTTCTATTATTTCTGAAAGTGCTCGAGCATTATTTAGTTTTAGTTCTTTTGAAGAAAAAAGAAGTGTTATAGTTTTATGTTCTTTTTCTAATTTTTTTATTTGCTTCAATAAATCCTCTTTTCCAGAAAGTTCTTTCTTATATTTTTCTTTAAATAATTCCCACTTTTTATGGTCATGCGAATACCATTTTCTTAATTCATTACTTGGTGCAATATCTTTTAGCCATAAATCGACTTTTGCTTTTTCTTTTTTTAATCCTCTTGCCCAGAGTCTATCAACAAGAATTCTAAATCCATCATCATCAGATGGCTTATCGTAAACACGTTTAATTTTTATCATAATTATTTTTATGAAATATTGTCAGATGTTATAATTATTGCACCTGCATTTTCCATATCTTTAAATGCATTTTCTACATCATCTTCGTGTTGATAAATTCCTTCTACTCCATCTTTTATTACATAAGTTTTGAATCCATATTTTATAGCATCGAGAACTGTTTGCTTTACACAATATTCTGCTGTCAAACCAGTTACATAAAATTCATCAATATTATTTTTCTTAAGATAGTCAACTAAATTTTCATTGGTGGCTTCGAATGCTGAATAACCATCATCTTTATCACCAGTTCCTTTAAGAAATATTTTGTTAATTTTATCTGTATTTAATCTTGCTGGAAAATCTGCACCATAAGTTCCCTGGATACAATGTTTAGGCCATTTATTAAAGTGAACAGAATTTTCAGGATGCCAATCTTTTGATGCAAGTACAAAGTCAAATTTGTCCATAATTTTATTAATTACAGGAATTATAATATCACCTTTTGGTGTTGGAAGTGCGCCTCCAGGGCAGAAATCATTTTGTAAATCAACTATAAATAGAGCTCTCATTTCACACCTCCTTTCATTTTTCTAATAAATTCATCTCGCAAGTTTTTCAATTTTGTACTTATACCAACTTTATAAACATGTGGATATTCAAATCGCTTATGTTCTTCGGGAAGGAGCGAAAATCTATAATTAGTAAATTCAGCAATTTCTTTTGTCGATTTAATGTTCATTAAAACTTTTCCACTTTCATACACTTTAGAAATTAACAATTCTTTTTTCAAACCTGTTAAGTTACATTGTTTATAAATATCAAAAGGATGATGCATGATATCAATTTCATCTTCATCATTTAATGCAATACAATCTGCATAAAATTTATTTTCGCCATTGTAATATCTGAAAATTGTTTTAATACCTGGAAGTGTAACTTTACTTACATCATCAGATACTTTTATTACTGGTTTATTATCTGTCATACTGATTTTATAAACACCATCAAGTGCTGCATCATTTTTACCTGTAATTAAATTTGTTCCGACACCAAAAGCATCAATAGGAGCTCCCTGTTCAATTAGACTTTTTATTAAATATTCATCAAGTTGATTTGAAGCAATTATTTTAACATAATTCAATCCTGCATCATCAAGCATTTTTCTTGCTTTTTTTGATAAATAAGCTAAATCACCACTATCAAGTCTAATTGCACTGAGTTTATAACCTTTTTCTTCTAATTCTTTTGCAACTTTAATTGCATTTGGAATCCCACTTTTCAATGTATCAAAAGTATCAACTAACAAAACACAATTTTGGGGATAAAGTTCTGCAAATTTTCTAAACGCAATCAATTCATCTTCAAAGCTTTGTATCCAAGAATGAGCTTGTGTACCTGTAGGATTAATATCATAAATAAATGCACTCAAAACATTTGATGTGTTATCAACTCCACCTATCACAGCAGCTCGACTTGCAAAGATTGCAGAAAGTCCCTGTGCTCTTCTCAAACCAAAGTCGGCTACTTTTCTATTACCAGCCGAGTATCTTATTCTTCTTGCTTTTGTTGCAATGAGTGATTCAAAGTTAATTACATTCAATAAAAGTGATTCAATAAGTTGAGTTTCGATTATATTTCCTTCTACTCTTACTACAGGTTCATACGGAAAAACAATTTCGCCTTCGTTTACAGAAAAAATAGTTCCTTTAAATGAAAAACTTTTTAAATAATCAATAAATTCATCTTTAAAACCAAGTTGATTTAAATAATCAATTGATTCGTCATCAAACTTAAAATCGTTGAGCAATTCAAAAAGATCATTTAAACCAGCAAAAATTGTATAGCCAGATTTAAAAGGATTATTTCTGAAAAAGTAATCAAAATTAGCTTTTAAGTTACCTCTTCCAGTAAGGAAGTATCCCTGTGCCATTGTTAATTCATAAAAGTCAAGATATAAGCCCAGTGATTTTTTAATAATACTCATAATTTGATTTTTTTGATTAAACACATATTAAATTATAGAAATATGAAAAAAATTGCACAACAATAACTAACATAACTATGGCTAAAACATAAACCTTCTTCATTCTCTCACAAAAATACAAACACACCAGTAATAAATATTTTTACAGTAATTGAACTAATAAATTTTAATATATGTTATAACATTTGTATTAATTAGTAATAATATTTAAAAATAATTGGAGGTAAAATGAAAAAGTTATTATTCATATTATTAGCTTTATCAATCACATCACTGCAGGCACAAACCAAATGGACTTTTGATAAAGCACATTCAAAAGTACAGTTCAAAGTTGCTCATATGGTTATTTCAGAAGTTACAGGTCAATTTAAAAGTTATGATGGTACAGTAGAAACAACAAAAGACGATTTTACTGATGCCAAAGTAAATTTCACAATTGATGTTAATAGCATTGATACAGATAACGAACAGAGAGATAAACACCTTAAATCTGACGACTTCTTCAATGCTGAGAAGTTTCCCAAGATTACTTTTGTAAGTAAGTCATTTAAAAAAGTAGGAGACAAGAAATATAAATTAACAGGTGATTTAACAATTCGAAATTTCACAAAACAAGTAGAATTAGATGTAACCTATAATGGTACTGTTAAAGATCCATGGGGCAATACACGAGCAGGTTTCAAAGTTACAGGAAGAATAAATCGTTTTGATTATGGTCTCAAATGGAATGCATTACTTGAATTAGGTGGAGCTGTTGCTGGAGAAAATGTCGATATAATAATAGACGCAGAAATAATAAAATCATAATGAAACTTGAAAAAGAAATAAAGCAAAAAAAATTCAGAAATGAATTTCATAAGCTGGCTGTGAATATTATTTATACTCACAGCTTGCTTCAATATTATCATAAAAAAATCTTCGACAGGTTTGATATTACAGGAATTCAATTCAATATACTGAGAATTTTACGAGGTCAATATCCTGAACCAGCAAGTATCAACTTAATTAAAGAGAGAATGCTCGATAAAATGAGTGATGTCTCTCGATTGGTTGATAGACTTGTTACAAAAGAACTTGTTGAAAGGAATATTTGTCCAAATAACAGAAGAAAAGTTGATGTTAAAATTACCGATAAGGGATTAAAACTGCTTTCTGAAATCGATAAGTTGAACGAAACATTTGACAATATTTTTCAGAACATAACAAAAAAAGAAGCTAAAACCATTAATGATTTACTTGATAAACTTAGAGGATGAATTTTTAATTCTCCAAAAGTTTATTTGTATAGCATATAATTCAAACTTATTAAAAACTTTAGTTCTGTAATTCCAGAGAATTAATATCAATAATTATATCTATCAAAATATAGATTAATCTTTTGAATACCTTCTATTTTTTGAAGTTCATCCATTATTAATTTACTATCAAATCTTTTATGCACTCGTAAATAAATATTATAATCAATACTACCATCCGCATTAGATTTTATGTTTAATGTTTCATAGCTTTTACAATATTTCAATAATATTCTCGATAAGCTTTCGGTTAAAGGTTTATCATTGAGATATGAAAAACTTAGCATATATTGATTTGTAAAGAAATATCTATAATTAAATTTAGAAAATGCAATTAGAACAAATCCTATCAATATAGTTCCAGCAATTGCAAGTTTATGATAACCAACTCCTGCTGCCATTCCAATTGCGAGACTGAAAAATATATAAACTATATCAACCGTATCTTTAATTGCCGTTCTAAAACGAATGATTGACAATGCACCCACAAGTCCAAATGCACGGGCAAGATTATTCCCGATAACCATTATAACAAAAGCAGTGATAATAGATAAATAAATCAGTGAATGGACAAAACTTTCCGTATAACCTGGTCCTCTATATGTAAATCGATAGATAAGAGATACAACAAAACTACACACAAGACTTATCAATATATTTGTAATAATTTCTATTAGTGTAGGCGGAAATACACTAATAGATTGTAAATTTTCAAACATTCCTCTCTCTCAAGAATTTTATTATTTATTTTATAAAACTTTATCGACGCTCAATGTATACTTTGATATTGCCTCTTTCTTTAAATTATATTTATTTATTACTACCCGAAGCCAGGAAGGTAATGCTTTATAAAGTTTAATTTCCAATATAAAGTAGTTATTAAAAATTAATTCTGTCTTCTGGTTACTAAAAAGATTTTCGATATCATTTGTTAAGAAACATCTGAGATTCATATCAAAAGTAACTCTTAATCCTGATCCAAATTTACATTCAAACGCTTCCCTTTCATAAATAACATTGACTACTGGTTGTAAATTATTTCCTATGTAATAAAAAATAAAATTTTTTGCTGCTTTTATTCTATCTTCATATTCTATGCTATGATTAACAATTTTTGATAAGTCTTGTGAAATCAAAAATTCCTTAACATCACTGAACCGAATAGGAAAGCGATTCTTCGAAATATAATTTTCATTTTTTCTTTTTATTTCCAAGAAAACATTTACATCTTCATTGAATTCATTATAACCACGTATACGAAACTTATTTCTTATTTTTAATCCAGATAATTTTTCATGATATGATGTTAAGTCTGGTGTGTCAAGATAAATACTTCTAACTGTATATACTTTATTTGTACTTAAAGCAGAATGTATATCATAATCAAAATAAGGAATTATATCTTCTTTTAATTTCTCTTTAAGTTCTACTGGAACTAAATATTTTAATTCGATTCTCTGCATTTATGAGTTTAGTAATCTTTTAATTGATTCCAGAAGTGAAATTTTTCGAACATTAATTTCAGAGTTAACCAGCATTCCAGGCAAAAATATTCCTTCTTTATTATTTAATTTAATTGAAATAAAAATCACCTGTTGATTATTTAGTAACTTCACTTCATTACTTATTGCAACTATTGTAGCAGTGTAATTCTTCTTTAAATCCGGGAAAAATATATTTACCGATTGATTGTTCTTCAATGCTTCGAGATCTGTAATTCTTATTGGAACATGGAGAATTACTTCATTAATATTAATTAAGGTCATTAGTGTGTCGGGGGAATAAACATTTTCTTTATAACCTGAGATAGGGGATGTAATTATTAAATTAGTTTTTCTGTTTTTCAAAATTTTTAATCTGTTTTCAAGTGCAATAATTTGTGTTTTTATTAAACTAATTTCTTGCGGCTTAACACCTGTAGATAAGTTTTCGAGTTGTGCTTTATAAATGTTTTTTTCGATTTCATATAAATCAAGCAACCATTTTTGCGTTTCAAATTCCTGCTTTGAAATTAAATCTTTCTCGTACAACGAATTTGCTCTCTGAAAAAGTATTTTTTGCTGATTTATTTTTTCTTCAATATAATTTAATTTATTCCTTGCTTCTTTAATCAAAGATTCTTTTTGACCTGTTGATTGAGCAACTAAATTTTCTTTTGCTATTTTAAATTCTCCTTCTAATTCAGATAATCTTTCTTCTACATTACTTGATAAAATTGTAAGTATAGTATCTCCCTTATTAAAGTATTTTTTCTTTTTTGCATCAAAAGATAACTTTAGAGATACAAACTCACCTCTTTCAAATTGATTAAGATTATATTGAATAACATGCCCGCTTTCATAATCAATTAATCGTGAAGTAATTTGACCATTATTACCTCTTTCAAGTATCCATTTTTCTTTTGGAAATACTTCTCCAATTGATTCAATTGAGAAATTAAATTTCACATAAAATGAGAGGAATAATATTATAATCCCTAATGGGATCAATAAATAAAGTAGAAGTTTTTTTGACGAGTAATTCATTATTAACAATAATTAAGAATATGTTCTTAACAAAGATATCCAATTTTTTACATTTATTATTGAAAAAACTAAAAGGCTGTCCTAAAAGTAATTAAATAAAAATGACATCCTTATTTTCTATAATGCATTTAGAATAGAAAGAAAAGAATTACTTTTAAGACAACCTTAATTCATTCAATAAGCAACATTTTTTTTGTATCAGAAAAATTTCCGGCTTGGATTCTATAATAATAAACTCCTGCGGATAATTTAGAACCATCAAATATTACATCATACTTACCGGGATGTTTCACACCGTTAACTAATGTTTTTATTTCTCTACCAAGTATATCATAAACTTTTATTGTAACATAATTAATTGTAGACAATCGATAACTTATTATTGTTTGAGGATTAAAAGGATTGGGATAATTTTGAAAAAGTTGAGTTTCTCTATTCAATAAATTTTTTTCTGTCTCTTTAATTGAAACATTAATACCTGGCTCAATCAAAATAAATTGAACTGAACGGGCAGGAGAATTAAATTTGATTCCACCATTTGAATTATAAGCAAAAGCAGGAATGGTTTCTAAATTCTCAAGGGGTCCCCATGCTTTGCCAGTAGGTTCAAACTGATTTATAAAAACATATTGAGAAAAATCGGGATTGTCTGTACCACCAGTTAGAGAATAAATGTAATAATCTCCAAAACCAAAATTTAATGGTTTAATTTCTGCTAACAAATCACTTTTCGATTTATTAATAACAGTTAAACCAAGATGTCCTGAACTAAAAATTGTTGCATAAGCAAGTAAATCACTATTTCCGGTTACCGAAGCATTAACAGAATGGTCGCCAGTAAATTTTTGTAAATAATAAATGTAATAGAAATCAGGTCTCGGATTCCATTTGGGGATTGATGTATTATTTCCCCTGTAAAACATACCATCACTTTCCCAATTTGCAAGTAACCATCGACAACTCATTGAATAATTTAATTTAATAAACTCATTAAATAGAATTACAGCTTGCATACCATTGATAATAGAAGTTTTTCCTAAATCACTTCCTGATTGATCCATATTCCATTCAGTTATTGCAACTGGTTTTAAATATGCATTTTTCTTAGTGATATCAAGTTTAATAAAATCCATCATCTGTTTAGGAACTTGAGAAGCAATATCGAGGAGCGACTTAGCATTTGAGTTTTTACCAAAGTAATTATGAATTACATAAAAATCTGCAGCATCACCAATTTCTTTAAATACACCTTCGTTCCATTTTCTATCTGCAACATTCCAGCTATTTGTTCCATCGAAATGAAGAATTTGTGCTCCTATATAAATTTTGTTATCTCTTTCTGCAGCAGCTTTTCGCATCGAATCAGCAAATACTTTAAAATGTTTCCCGTATAATTCACCTGTTATAATTTCTGGTTGACCATCCTTATTAAGCGATGTATCTATTCTCCACCCAGCTTCCCATGGGCCACCATTTTCATTCCCAATTTCCCAGAATTTAGTTCGTCCATCATCATATCTAACCCATTGAGCTGCATAGTGAGCTGCCTGAGCTACGGGATCTTCACCAGTTCCATAACGAGCATAGCTATAATTGATAGTAATCAATCCATCGGTTGCAACTTCATCTAAAATTCTATAATAATTATCTACAGTAGTAGGCCAGCTATTTTTTCCAAATTGTGGTGTAAAATTAATCCATTTATTTTGATTACCATCCCAAACAGTAGGAGGTATATTTTCAGCTTTTCCATCCCAGAAAAAAATATCTGACCAGCTTCCACCTGGATAACGAATGAGTGTTGGCGAAAGCATTTGAACCTGTCTTACGAATACAGGATCGTTTATAGGATCGTTTCCTATCCATGCTGCAAGTGCATTACCGAATATATATTTTGATATTCTCCCGAGTGTATCTGCAACATTTACTGTTATTGTAACAGAGGGATTTCCTTCTGGTTTTTCTTTTGATATAAAAGGAGGAATTTCTGCATATTTTAATTCAGAATTTTCGAGAAAGCAATTTGATATTTGCTGAGCAGTTGTATTCAGTAATAAACCAAAGAAGAAAATGATTGATAATTTTTTAATCATTCTTAATTTTCTCCAGAATTTGAATCTACCTGGTTTCCAGTTCAATTGTTGAAGGTAATAAATTTTCTGATTTTGCTGTTAACTTAATTTTACCTGGTTTCTCATTTGATTGAATAACAACCAAACACAATCCATTAAAAGCTCTTCTGTAATTTGCTTTAAATGGTTCGTGACTTGTCTGGCTTCCGTTATCCACACCAATAATTTTTCCTTCACCTTCAATTTCAAAATTCACAAGGTTATCTGCATATGGAACAAGTGTATTATTTTCGTCAAGTATTTTTACTGTTACAAAAGATAAATCTTTTCCATCGGCTTTAATAATTTTACGATCGGCTTCAAGTGCAATTTTATAAGGTTCTTTTGCTGTTTTAATTTCTCTTACAAGAATCTCTTTCCCATTTTTTCTTCCGATTGCTTTAAGCACACCTGGACTAAATTTAATTCGCCACATTAAATGTAAGTCATCTCCCGTTTTTCTTTTAGTACCAAGTGAATTTCCATTAAGAAATAATTCAACTTCATCACAATTTGTATAAGCCCATACATCAATAATTTGACCTTCTTTCCAGTTCCAGTGAGGGAAAACATGAAGGACAGGTTTATCTGTCCATTCACTCTGGTACATGTAATAAACATCTTTTGGAAAACCAGCTAAATCAACAATTCCAAAATAAGAACTTCTTGATGGCCATGAATATGGTGTTGGTTCGCCGAGATAATCAAAGCCAGTCCATATAAACATTCCAGAAAGAAAATCATGTTTCTTAATTATTTTCCAGGTTTCTTCGTGAGTTGAACCCCAGGGGGCACTACAATTATCATATGCAGAACAAGTATTATCTGGATTTCCATCTTCGAGTGGTAAATCCCATCTCTTTGGCCAGCGTCTTATACTATCTGATGGCATATCATAATGTCCACGAGTAGCAAGTGCAGATGTAGTTTCTGTTGCAATAAATTTTTTACCTGGATAAGTTTTGGGAAATTCTTCAAATAAATGATGATGATAATTAAAACCAATTAAGTCAAGCACATCAGCTTTTATTAATGGATTTTCTGGTTCAGGTCCATTACATGCTGCTGTAACTGGACGAGTAGGATCAAGATTTTTTACAATTTTTGTTAATTCTTTTGTTAGAACTATACCAATGCTATCATCTCTAATCCATTGTTCCATAACTTCGTTACCAATACTCCATATAAAAATCGAAGGATGATTTCTATCACGCAATATCATATCTTCCAGATCTCGCTTATACCATTTATCCCAATCCATTGCATAGTCGTATTCTGTTTTTTTAGTTTTCCACATATCAAAAGCTTCGTCCATTACAATAAAACCCATTTTATCACAAAGATTTAAGAGTTCTGGTGCAGGAGGATTATGTGATGTTCTTATTGCATTTACTCCCATCGCCTTCATTATTTCTAATTGTCTTTCAATTGCTCTTTCGTTAATTGCAGCACCAAGACAACCTAAATCATGATGATTGCACACTCCTTTTATCTTAACATGTTTTCCATTTAAGAAAAATCCTTTTTGAGGATGAAATTCAAAAGTTCTGATACCAAAAGTTGTTTCATAATCATCAAATATTTTTCCTTCTACTTCGATGATAGTTAGAGCTTTATAAAGTTCTGGATTTTCGATTGACCATAATTCTGGATTTGCAATTTCTATTTCTTGATTTATCACTGCTACAGAATCTGATTTGATTTCTTTAAGAGTTTCTGATTCTGCTACAATTTTATCTTTGCTATTAATTATTCTTGTCTTAACACCAACAGGAATAATTTTATCATAACGATTTCTCACTTTAATTTGAATTGATACTTTTGCATAATTTTTATTAACAACAGGTGTTGTAATATATGTGCCCCAGTGATCAACAAAGACTTTATTTGTTTTTACAAGCCAAACATTTCTATATATACCTGAGCCAGAATACCATCGTGAATTTGGTTGAAGTGAATTATCTACTTTTACAGCAATAATATTTTTCTCACCAAATTTTAGATATGGTGTAAGTTCATATCTGAAAGAGCTATAACCATAGGGACGTTTACCAAGATAATTTCCATTAATCCAGACTTCGCTATTACGATAGACACCATCAAAATCAATAAAAAATAATTTTTCTTTATCGTCGCTGGATACAAAAAAAGATTTTCTATACCAGCCAATTCCACCAGGAAGAGCTCCACCACCAGGAGTTGCAGGATGATCTTTACTAAATTCTCCTTCAATGCTCCAATCATGAGGTAAGTTTAGCAATCGCCAATTATTATCATTTAGGGAAGGATCGTTACCATTTGCAATATCACCAAGATGAAATTTCCAGTCTTTACAGAAATTTTCGACTATTCTAATTTTAGTTTGTGCATTGATTGTAAATACAAATAGTAATAAAAAAATTACAATAAAAAATTTTTTCATAGTGCCTTCTTAATTATTGTTTAATTTGATGATAACTTTTTTTCCATTGTAATTAACTTTGAAATCCGGATCTTTTTGAAAATCGATAATCTCTGGTTTTTCTTTGCTAACATACACGATTTCAAATATTCTATTCTTCAACATGCCGGGGAAACTGCCACTTCTTTTTTCTATAGTTAATGTTTTATCACTTTCTTTATAAATAAATTCAATTGTTGAGTATAGACCTTTTTCATAATTGTAGTTTATATTTTCATCTTCATAAAGAGTAAAAGAAGCATCTTTTCCTGTGTAAATATAAAGTCTGATTGGATTTGCTGGTTTTTCATCTGAGTATTGAATTTCGGGACCAAATGGAATTATAGAGCCTTCTTTAACAAAGATTGGCAAATCTTCATAAGGTGCATTTGCAATAATAGTTTGTCCACCATCAAAAAATTTTCCTGTGTGAAAATCATACCAGCCATATCCAGCAGGAAGATAAACTTTTCTTTGACGAGCTTTATATTCTGTAACAGGATTAATTAAAAGCGATGGACCAAACATAAATTGGTCAGAAATATTTAGAACATTTTTATCGTAACCAAAATCCATAATCAATGCACGCATTATTGTATAGTCTTTATGTGTAACCATTCCTGTAAGAGAATAGATGTATGGCATTAATCTATAACGAAGTTTATCGTACTTAAGCATGGATTGATAAGCTGGATGATTTTCTGGAGCTATATTAAACATTTCACGATAAGGATATTGACCATGAACTCTGAACAATGGACAAAAAGCACCAAACTGAAACCATCTTGTATTTAATTCACGCCATTCATCGAGATCTTTTTCGGTTGGATTTTCAAATCTTGGTTCAACTGCAAAGCCGCCAATATCTGTAGTCCAGTAAGGAATTCCCGAAAGAGAAAAATTTAGTCCAGCAGGAATTTGATTTTTAAGGTCAAACCAACGTGCAGCAACATCACCACTCCATGTTGCAGCAGAATATTTTTGTTGTCCAGCAAATGCTGATCGTGTTAAAATAAATACACGTTGATTTGGTTTTGTTTTTCTTTGACCTTCATATACTGCTTTTGAATTCATTAAAGAATATGTATTTAAGTATCTTGCAGAAGTCCCGAGAGCAGTTGGTCCTATTCTTAGTAACCATTCATTAAAAGAAAGATTCGATTGAAGATCTGGTTCTGTAGAATCGAGCCACCATGCATCGAATCCAAGAGAGAAAAGTTTTTTGTTAATTTGATTCCAGTAAAGTTTACGAGCTCCTTCACTATAGGGATCATAAAAAGTAGAAACATATCCTGGTCCAACCCAATCTTTTTGTCCAACTTCAACATTACGCATATAAAGCCATCCATTCTTTTTAAATTCATCAAAATGCTTTGTACCAACATAAAACTTAGGCCATACAGAAATCATTATTCTTGTATGATATTTCTCATGAAGTTCTTTAACCATTCTTTCTGGATCTGGATAACGATCTTTATCAAATTCGTGGCTACCCCATTGATCTTCTTTCCAGTAAAACCAATCCTGAACAATATTATCTAAAGGAATCTTTCTTTTACGAAATTCTTTTACAATAGATATTAATTCATCTTGAGTTTTATATCTTTCACGGCACTGCCATAGACCCATTGCCCACTTAGGCATCATGGGCACTTTACCTGTTAATTTTCTATAACCACTTATAACTTCATCTAAGTTTTGACCATAAATAAAATAATAATCAATTTGCTCGCCTACATCTGAGTATAACGACAATAATTTTTTATAATCAAGTTCTGATGGACTTAATGCTCTTAAACCAATGTAACCACCTGAATGAATCCACTCAATTTTAATTTTGTGTCTTTGACCTGGTTTTGTTTCAATATTATAAAAATGTGTCCACGGTAACCAGTTTTGACGCCATGAATCTACAATTAATGAATCATCAATCCACATTTTTGTATAACCAGAACAATATAATCTGAGTTTGTACACTCCTGAATCATTTGTTTCTAATTCACCACTCCATCTCACAGCTTTTACATTTTCATTGAAGCCTGTAGGGTAAGGATCGTTCACATCAATATGTTCATGTTCTATTTTTGATTCTATCTGAGTTGTATATAGATTTTTAAAATTCTCATCGGTGAAATATTCTGCTTTTAAGCCACCCGGATTACCAGCATCATAAAGTGTAAAGACTTTATTAATTGATTGATAATCTCTTATATCACCAAATTTTGTTCTTGAATAGTTATCCCAGAGAATTCCATAGTTTTTACTTGATACAAGAAAAGGAATAACATCAACAATGTTATATTGCCATAAATCAACATCATGACCTTTATAATTCATTACTCCATTTTGATGAGCTCCCAGACCATAAAATGCTTCATCTTCTGGTGAATCAAAAATTTGTTGAATATGAAATGTTTTTTCTCCCATTACTTCGGCGGGAGTAAATATTTTGCTAACGTTTGCATGCTCATTTAAAAGTAAATTTCCAGTTTTATCAAAAAACGAAACCTTTCCATTTTCTTTATTAATTTTTATAGTAAGCTTCGATGTAAGTATTTCAACAAAATTATCATTCTCTTTTTCTTCCCATTTAGAAAAATTCCAATCACTCTTTTCAATTATTAAACTCTTCTGATTCGAAAAAGAATTTAATGGAGTAGAAACAATTCTAACTATATTATCAGCTATCAATTGAACCTTTAGCAGGTGTAGATCAGTTTCATTTGTTTTTTTGAATTGAAATATTAATCCATCTTTTTGTTTTTCATAAGGGAAGATGGATTGAATTAACAAAAAGGTAAAAAACAGGCAGATAATTTTATTCACTTTATTTCACCTAAATTTATTTTTCAATATAATAAATCTTAATAATAAGGTGCACTAACCATTCCCATATCTACACGATAAACTGTCCATTCCTGACCTGCTGCTGTATCACCGATTATTAAATAAAGATAATTTCCATTACCCCAGTGAAATTGTTTACAGTAAGGGGGAATAATTCCTTTATAAAAATAATCAATTTGATTTGTAGATAAATCTAAAATCAGTAATGGATTTGGAGAATCTGTAGCAATAAACATTTTGCCATCAGATGAGAATGCAATATTTCTAACTGCTCTAGATGAAAATTCAGAGCTTGTGCTGAAATCAAATACTAATTCTCTTTGACCCAGACTTCCTGGATTTAGAATTGGATGTCGCCATATTTTTGCTGGTTCTTGAGTTCCTGATTTTCGTGATGCTAAATAAACATAATTATTAAACACACGAATTGCTAATATCTCATCACCAGAATAAAGTCCTGCATAACTCAATGATAAATCTGGTGCAATGATAACAAGATCAGTTCTTGTACCACCTGTATAGAAATATCCATTTTGATCGAAATCGCCAAACTTTACAACTTTTCCAGCAGGTAATCTCAACCAGTCTTTTGTTACTCCTGTATTAACATCAGTCATATCTATTGAACGATTATTGCCACACATATAAAGTTTTCCATCTGGACCAAACTTAGCATCTGTTGGTGCACGAGATGCAACTCCAACAGTAGATTTTTGACCATCTGGTGAAACCTTTATAATATTTCTTGAAGCTGTTTCAATAACAAAAACATTTTCGTTTTTATCAACTGCAATTGCACTTAATTGAAGATTTTCCAGAAACGAACCATATTTATCCAGAACCTTATCTATTTTATATGGACCATATTTAGCAACAACAAGAGCTTGATTAGGAACTACTTTGATATAGCAACCTTCAGTAACAAGATTTGGTCTTCTTACAACAATTTTATCTGGTGTTACAGATACCATTTCAGCTGTAATATTATCAAAATATACAGTGGTACCGTTAACATCAAGATTTTCACCCTGAATTGTAATTGTATTTACACCTGGTGAAGCCTGTGTGGGAATTACTTGAGTTATCTTAGGAATTGGAGCATCATTAAATTCTTTATCCCACATCGGTTCTGCAACGTCATATTTACATGCTGTTAAAAATTTTATAATTACAATGATTGATAAAAATATTGTAAATGTTTTCTTCATTTTATTCTCCCTTAACTCTAAGAGATTAACTCATAAATTTTTTAATTCTACAATGAAAATCTTGCAGTAAATCTTTGAACTTTATCAAACACACCAAATGGTGTATATGAATAATCAAATGTAAATCCATATTTAGAAATACCTAATCCATATGTAAATGCACTTTCAAAGTTATTTGACATGTAACCAACTCTAATAGAAAATGCATTAAAAATTTTATAATCTATTCCAACTTTAATCTGTTCTGGATGATCACGATGATGAGAAGCATCAACACTTAAATAAAGTGATTGATTATATGGAAGTTCGTTTATCAAATCTAATAAGTTCATTGATATTCCGAGTGTAAAAACTAATGGTGCCTGAAATCCTTCTTTTGCATATTTAACTTCACTCGAGAAATTTCTTACAGACATTCCAAATACCAAACTTTTAAATCCTGTTCTATATTGTGTACCAAAATCAAAAACAAGTGGTGATAGTTTATTTGATATTTTTTCCTGTGATGTATCAACGCCAGTGTTAATTACTGGAATTATACTTTCTCCAAGATCTTGATGAACCCATCGTATTTGACCACCAACGCTAAATTTATCACTAAGTTGTTTTGCATAACCTATGCCAATTGCAAGTGCACTCAGCTTAAATATACCAATATCATCATAACCTAAAGGAGATGCTTTATTAACTCTTGTTCCATAAAATTCACCATAATCAAC
This sequence comes from Rosettibacter firmus, assembly GCF_036860695.1. Classification (NCBI taxonomy): domain Bacteria; kingdom Pseudomonadati; phylum Ignavibacteriota; class Ignavibacteria; order Ignavibacteriales; family Melioribacteraceae; genus Rosettibacter; species Rosettibacter firmus. Next base: position 1,241,623 of record NZ_JAYKGJ010000001.1, read on the forward strand.
ACTCTGAATAGTAAAACCAATTACACCATAATTTCCATTATAAGGATTTATTGCAAGACTCAAAGTATAATGATTGATATCTGCAATCCATTTATTTGAACTTACAGATACATCAACAAATGTTTGCATATCCGACATACCAGCTGGATTAAAGAATAATGCACTTGATCCAAATTGTAAACTGGTCATTGCTTCGCCCATTGCAGAAGCTTTTGCATCTGAAACTACACTCAAGAATTGAAAACCACTTTGAGCTAATTTTTGTTTTTGTTGAGCTTGTAAAATTCCTGCAAGCACGTAAACTAAAATCAACAGGAGCTTTATAGTTTTCATTTATAATCTCCTTATCTAATTACAACAAATTTACGTATAACCGAACGGCCATCAGGAGTTTCAACATATAAAATGTAAATACCACTGGAGATAATTTGACCATACTTTGTCAGAGAATCCCACAGTTCGTCACCTGTTCCTCTTGTATGATCTTTTTCCCATATCAAATCACCTCGTTCTGTAAAAATTTTCAACTTACAAATGGGGGGTAATCCATAAAAAGCAATTCTGTCATATTGAGATTGGTCACCAAACTGGAATATTCTTGCACGTATATCATACGGATTTGGAACAACTCTAACCGAGTCAAGAGTTGATGTAACAGGTGGTCTTTGCAATGTTGCTGGTCTTGTTGTTATTGTCCAGAATGGACTGCTATAGAGTGGTTTTCCTGGTTCAACATCATTTTGAGTACCATCATCTTTAGTTTGAATATAATAATAATAATCGAAGCCACGCTTTGCAGTTTTATCGTCAAAACTATGAACTACATTAGACTTATCGCATTCAAATATTTTTTCGTATGTAGTTCTATAATCAAGAACTCTTCCTTCAGCACGATAAATCACATATCCATTAAAGTGAGGCCAAGAAGTTGCATTGTCTGCCCATTCAAGTTTAATACGATCACCTCCTGATGTAACAGTAAAAGTTTTTGGAGGTGGTGGTGGCTGAGGAATATTATAATTTGAACCATAATTTTTCATAGCACTTCTATAGCTTTTAAGTATAGAATCTTTACCTGTAAAGACCCATAATTTTTTATAAAGATTATGATTCTGAGTTTGTGAACCATCAGGTAAAATTAAAGGTGGTTTGGTAGGTGAATTATTTCGCCATTGAAGCCAGTTATTACCAATTATTCGAGCCATTTCCCATGAAAGTCCATTTACTGCTTCTGCAAATACAATTCGAATACTATCTCCATATTCAAGAGTATAAGGACCAAAACCCTGTCCCTGACTTGTACCTCCGCCTGTTTGTCTTCTGGGATCGGTATAATTTATTGGATAATCATTTCCAACTACTTCATCATGTTGACGTGGTGCATGTCCTTCGCTCATAATTTGATATCTATCTCCCATAAAAAGTTCATCATATTGACTTACATTAGCCTGCATAGCTGTTATATCAGAACTAATAAACCATGTGGTTTTTGGTTGATAAATATCATCAGTTTTATCTTTTGCACTTAAATCTGCATGAAGAGTAACAACACCTGCATACTTTGCTGAACCTAAAACACCATCTTCAGATTCATTTGGACAACCCCAATCTTCATCATAAGACACAGGTCTATCTCTATTTGGACCATACCACGAATAAAATCCTCTCATATTATAAATTGGAGAATTAGGATCTGTAAATTCAGGTGCTGTTGGATTAAAACCAAATGCATGATTGATTGTACTATTTCCCCAGGTTGAAGAAAATGCACCCCAAGTAGAACCATAACCAGAAGAAGTTACTCCTGCAAAGGCATATCTATAAACAAAGTAAAACCAGACATCTTTAAGTGTTTGTTTATAAACATCTCCCTGTCGATTATAAATTCCTGTATTTTTGAAAATATATTCATGAATCAAATAGTCATCATGATTTTGCTGAGAAAATGCATAAACTTTTTTAGTTACAGAAATACCAATTGAGGTATTAAATTTTACAATTACCATTCTATCGCATGGAAGATTTTCATCAAGACTATCGAGCACATCATAATTATCAAGTGAACCAGCTTTTTGATCATCAACTATAACAGTGGGATGCAGGTTTTTTCCAACTAATTTTATTTCTTTTTCAAAAATTTGATTTACTCTATCACTTGCATCACGTGGTCCAGAACCTATTACTTTTACACTTTTTTGTTTTTTCTCTACAGGATCATAAAAATCTTTACAACCAATCCACAACCCTCTCATTCTACATGTATTTTGATCAATACCATATAAAGCTGGCCATGATAAATAGTTAGTATTTCCCTGTGGAAATTCATTTTCATATTCAGCTCCAATTTCATTAATTGGTGTCTGGAGCTGACCAATCCTTAACCATCTTATATCCTGTGATAGTAAAGGATTGACAACGAATAAAATGAAGAATAATACTGTTATTTTAATTGTATTGTTTTTCATCTATTACCTCTTCTACTAAACTTTTATAAGTTGAAAGAAAGTCTCATTCCAAAATAAAAGCTTCTTGGATTTAAGAACCAGAATGTGGATTGATTGGGCATATCGATATATGCTTTATCTTCGAGTATTTTATTTATTCTATCTTTATCAACTTCAGACCATTGATTATTAACATATTCATAATATTTTGAAGTAGTTCCTTCAAAATAAATTACTTTTTCTTTTCCTGGTTTGTTAGGATCAATTACAGCCTGATATTCCATTGGCTGGAATTCAACGCCAGGTTTTCTATAATCTCCAACTTTATCATTGCCTGGAATGTTATCATATGCTTCGTTCTTAGGAAGATGTAACGACCTTAAATAATCCTGATCACCTGTATTCCAGAGTCTAAGTGTATTAAAGACATTATAAACATCCATAAAAATGTTAATTCTGAGTTTTCCAATATCGAATGATTTATCCAGTCTTAAAGAGGTATTAAAATTATCAACCGCTTTAACATTATATGAGACAGCGGGCAAACCTTTTGGATTCCAGGTTACATATCCTCCAGCTTGCCAGTCAACAATAACATTCAACATCCAGCCAGAAAAAATTTTATAGCCAAATACTGAAGGACCAAAATCTTCGGGTGTAAAGAAGTTCAAATTAATGCGAGCAAATGGTTGAGGAATAGGTCGATCCTGATACAGATTAACTGTTTGTTCATCCCATTGTTTTTGTAATGATGGATCATCAAAAATTTGAGAGCTACCAAAGTGACCACTTGTTCTTACGAGATAAGTATAATTAGCAAATCCCGACCACCATTTTCCACTGGTTTTTCGAAGTGTAATTTCAAAGCCTCTTGTATCTTCGTAACTATTATTTGTGGTTTTTGAATATGAAAAACCTGCAACACTTGAATTATATTGTGTAAGATCCTGCTGGTCGTAAATATCATTATAAAAAGCTGCTATCTGTAAAAATATATTTTCAGTGATTAAATAATCGAATCCCAATTCATAAGAAATTGTTTTTGCTAAAATTATATTTGGATCACCAATACTCGACATTGATTTTAGTGATGTTCTCTGAATTCTAAAAATACTTTCATATTGTGGTAATTGTTTGAAGTGACCATAATTAAAAAATAGTTTAGCATTTTCTGTTATGGGATGAGCAATTCCAAGACGAGGACTTAATTGCCATTGTGGTTTCGATTTTTCTTTAGGGAATGATCTTGTTTCGTTATACTTTGATGAATAAAAATAAATGTCGAATGGATCTGTTTTCCACCATTCTGTATTTGAATTACTATAATCAACACGTAATCCTAAATTAACTGTTAAACCTTCGAATTCAAGTTTATCCTGAGCATAAAAAGCTGCACGAATTGGATTGACTCTTTGTTGCACTCTTACAGCATAAGTTTTACCAGCAGTAGCAGAAGCAATGGTACCATAATCCAGGTTCAAATCATTATAAACAAATTCAATTCCAGTTTTTAATAAATTATTAAAATTAATTTGACTTGTTAAATCTGCTTTGATTGTAGTAGAACTAACAACACTAAAATCTCTTGCTTTAGCAACGTGCTGACCACCAGTTACAATAACACCTTTTGCATCAAATGGCCAATAACCGAACGGATTTTCATCTTCAAAAAATCCAGGAATAATTTCATATAGTTTGGAAGTATCTCGCCATCGAGTTGGTCTTACATTATAATCACTTCTAAAGTGTTCAAGTAGAACTTCGTAAAAAGTATTTGAACCCAGTGAGTGAGTAAGTTTGGCTGCAAAAGATTGATGACCAATATCTGCAAGTGAAAAATTAAAATCTGAAAATAAAGTTATTAAATCTGAAGGTGCATAAATACCACTTGCAACGCTTGCAATTTCATTTGGATATCTGGGATAGAAATATATTCCTGTAGCATCCCAGTTATGTCTGATTGTAAATTGTTTACCCACTAAAGCTGAAAGCCTTAGTTTCAAAGAGCTGGTTATATCAGAATTCAACTGGAATGTCCAGTCATAGTCTCTATAATCGGGTCTTGTAAGAGGGAACAATAACATTTCTCGATTACTTCTGTAAGAAGTAAAAAATCTTAAATCTCCAAGAGCTTTACTTATGAAAGGAACAGGACCACCAAACCCTGCATCAATTTCATAATCTGGTTGATCATTAGGTTGTTTTTTTCTTGTTTCGTACATAAAAACACGCTGAGCACCAAGAGGTGTAAGGTCGTTTGTAGGATCATTATCACTATTAAGTTTTCTGGATACTTCGTTCCATCCCATAAATTCTGGATATTGTTTTCTTGTATATTCGTCCCATGCACCAGTTCCAGTCCAGCATACTTCTGGATCATAAAACGGTCTAAAGATATAAGAATAAGGATCGTGAACATCAAGAATGCCTTCACCTTTCCAGTATTTAGGACCAGGTGGTCTATATCGCACTTGAATACTTCCACTATAAGAATGTCTGCTACCTTCTTTAGTTACAACATTAACAATACCAGAACGAACCTGGCCATATTCAGCACTAAAGCCACCTCTTTCAAGGGAAATTTCTTTAATAGAACTTAATGGAATATTAGCTGTTGGCTGATTATTTCTTGGATCTCGCAATGTAACTCCATCAAGCAGAAATAAAAGTCTATCGCTTCCACCACCACGTACACTCAAACCCTGAACGCCAGCTTGCAAACCGATTGCACCACTTACTGAATTAATAGGTAATTCTTGAACTTCATTTCCTGTAATTGCAACTACACTGGTAGCAACGTCGGGTTTAATTATTTTTCGTTCTGCTACAATAACCATAGCTCCAAGTTCAATAGCTTCCGATTCTAAAGCTGCATCAATTCTGGTAGTCTGATCTATAAATACACGAACATCGTTAATAATAAGTTTACGATAGCCGATATAAGAAATTTGGACACTATAAATACCTGGAGGGACATCAAGAATGGTATATTGCCCGAGTGCATCAGTGGATGAACCTAAAGATGTACCAATTATTATAACATTAGCACCAATCAAAGGCTCGCCGGTAGATTTATCGGTAATTTTCCCGGCGATTTTTCCTGTAATTCCAGCAAACAAAACACCCGTAGTTGCAATCGTTTGCAAAAGCATTAACAAAAAAATGTAAATAACTCTTCGCATATACAACTCCTGACTTTTATGTATTTAATCTTTTATTTTTATCTTTACTTTGAACAGGAGGTATATTTTCATTTTAAAATTAAATTTGTCAATTGAAAAATTTTTATGGCAAGGTTTATACCAGTTAATAGGCAGGTTAAATTATCATAAAAATCAGAATCAATAAAAAATATCATAAAATAATATATCGAAATGATAAAATTTTATGACTCAATCATTATCAATTTGATAATAACTCAGGTATCTTTTGAAGTCCCTTTAATTCCAAGTTTATTACACATACGATAAAAATTTGATGGTGCCATTCCAAGTAATCTTGCTGCTTCTGATTCAGATTTTGTTTTTTCACGTACAAAAGTAAAATATTTGCATCTAAAAAGTCGTTCCATATCTCGCCATTTTAATATCTTATTACCAAACCAGAATTCAGGTTCGGAGATATTTCTTACCTTGTTTGTATCTAAAATATTTAATACATCTTCCTTTCTAATAATATTCTCACACGAAATTAATAGTCTCTGTATTACATTTTGAAGTTGTCTAATATTTCCTGGCCATTCATATGACTGTAAAATTTCTATTGCATCATTTTCAATCTCTGGAACCTGCATATCCATTTGAATGGAGTATTTCTCAATAAAATATTTAGTTAATAAAGGAATATCTTCAATTCTTTCTTTCAGGGTTGGAGTATAAATGTTTATTACATTTAGACGATAAAATAGGTCTTCTCTAAATCTTTTTTCATTTACAGCTTTTTCTAAATCTACATTTGTAGCAGCAATTATTCGAACATCTACTTTAAGTGTGCCAGTTCTCCCTATTTTATCAATTTCGCCATCCTGTAATACTCTGAGTAATTTAACCTGAGACGACATTGACAATTCTGCAATTTCATCTAAAAAAATAGTTCCATTATTTGCTATTTCGAACAAACCTTTTTTCGAATTCATCGCTCCTGTAAATGACCCTTTTTCAAAACCAAATAATTCGCTTTCAATTAATTCTGAAGGAATACTTCCAGCATTTACTGTAACAAAATTTTCATACTTTCTTTTACTTAAATAATGAATATGGGTAGCTACAAGTTCTTTTCCCGTTCCAGAAGCTCCATAAATTAAAACTGTTGCATCTTTTGCAGCTGCTCTTTCTATTTGTTTAATTAAATTTTTAACTGCATTAGATTCACCAATAATCTTTTTGTCATTCAATATATTATTAATTGATTGATTTAATTGTGTATTCGATTTTGCTTTTTCCAGACTCAATCTTTTTTTCTCATAAGCATTTAAAATCGATAATAATAAATCTGTAGGTTGATAAACATAATCCTGAATGTCAGATGGATATTTAGTACAGAACCACATTGCTCCTGCTTCTATAAGTCGATTTGCAAATTCAAAATCTGTAACATTAATGGTCATTTTTGTAATAACTATTATCTGAATAAAAGGATCTATTGATTTTATCTTTCGAATTAGCTTTTCACCTGAGAGTGGACCAACAATTTGATAATCCATTATTATAACATCATACTCATTTTCATGATTGCTAATTAATTCGATTGCAGTCTGTCCATCTGCAACTACATTTTTTATAATTACCCATTGACTGAAAGGGGCTAAAGTCTTTTTAATTCGATTAACATCATAAGTTTCATCTTCGATTAATAATAGATTAATTTGTTTATTTAATTGCATCATTCACTCCTTTTTTTACTTATCATATATCAATAAGTGTGCAAAAATTTTTATGTATGTCTAATCATTAAAATAAATTTACATCCTCCCTCTGGTTTATTTTCTACATCCAGTTCCCAACCACATCTTTTAGCCATTTCATAAGCAATATAACAACCATATCCACAATTTCTTCCCTCTTCTTTTGTTGATACATTTTCAAGAAATATTTTTTTAATCCCCTGTTCATTCTTTTCGAGCAAGCTTTCGTTTATTCCTTTGCCAGTATCTTCAATATTTAAAATTGTAAGATTATTTTCTGAATCATATTTTGTGCTTATTAAAACATTAATAATATCCGTACCAGAGTGATCTATAGAATTCTGAATCAATGGTTCAATAATTTCCCAGACCACAAATTCATTTACATATATTGTTGGAAGATTTTCATCAAGGTTTAGATTTATGTTTATTGTTTTAACTGGATTTGAAATTCGTAAAAAAATATTATTTACAACAAATCTTATCAATTCATTTAAATTAGTTTTATAAATGGAATTCCTGATTGTCTGAATTGGTGGACTATACCATTTCATATCATAAATTACACGAGAAATAAAATTAGCATATTTAGAAATTCGATATTTAATTTCTTTGATATTTTTTTCATCGGCACTTTCTATATCCTCGATTATAAATCCCATAACTTTTTCGGCTTTATGATGAGTATGATAAATTCTTTTTGTAAACAAATGTTCTTTTTGTTGTGCTATTAATTTTTGAAGATGTTCTTCTCTTTCTCTATACAGCATTTCACGTGCTTCGTCTCTTTCTATAATTGTGTATGTAGAAATGTAAAACATTCCGAGTAAACCAATTAATATCAAAGAAGAAAATATTAAGACTGTCTTATTAAAGCTCGACAAAATTTGCTGACTAATAAAATTCACATCTGGTCGTACTCTTAGATAGACTGCTCCACTATATTCGCCATAAGGTACCAGCGGAATAAAAACATGAAATAAATTCTGTTCTTCTTGAAAGCTTGTTATTAATTCTGATTTCACCATTTTATTATGAAGGGAAGAATATTTAATGATGGCTTCTTTATATTTATCACTTACTGTTGTATCGAGAACCTGATGATTATAAAAATAATTATATAATTCCTGTCCTAAATCAAGTGCAATAAAATGATTATTATATGGAAGAATAACACACATTGCCTCTACATTTCTACGCATAAGTGGTTGTTTCAAAATACTATTTAATGCATGAATTAAATTTTTTACTCGATTTATTTTGTCTGTTTCACTTTCAATTGGATCTGTTTCGAGTATTAATTCAAGAGCAGAAGTAGTAAGATTTCCAATTTGTTCTGCAGAGTTTTGTTTATACCAATCCATTGTATCTGAGAGCAGATCTCTGAGTGTATTTTGCTGCAGATGTGCAACAAACACATGAAACATTATGAGTATTAAAAAAATTATAAGTATATGTTTCCAGCCAAAATGAATATCTTTAAATTTTTTCAATGCTTTCATACAAACCTATCCCTCACTTTTTGACAATGATCTTTTCATTATTTATTTGCTGTGATGCAAAGTTAAGAGCATCCGAAACCGAGATTTCTTTCTTTAAAGCTTTATGAAATTGTCTTGACATTATTTCTGAAATACGAGTATAATTTTCTAAAAATGGTCTGTGTTTTCCCCATTGCAATAATTTCTGTATTTGAAGTAATTCTTTGTGATCTTTTAAATAATTAGCATCTCGAAATACTTCTTCGTTAACCGGAATTACACCTCCTTCTTCATAAAGTATTTTCTGATTTTCTTTTTCAAACATAAATTTGATAAACTTAATTGCTTCTTCTTTTCTATCAGAAAATTTAGAAATCATCAAACTCCAGCCACCAAATACACCAGAAGATTTATTCCCTTCGAAATGTGGAAGTGGTGCAATTGCCATGTCTATTATGTGTGAGCTATCTTTTAAGAATTTTTTATACTGTTTATGAAATCCTACCCATCCTCTTAAAAAAACAGCATTATTTTCGTTTGCATAAATATAACTTGCAAACTCATCAAATCTTGTTACTTCAATTGGAGAAAAGTTATACTTATGGATAAAATCAACTAATTGTTGTAAAGCTTTTCTTGCTGGCTCTTTGTTCAATATAATTGGCTCTTTATAAAAAATATTCTCACTTTCTTTTTCAGAAAGCAATTCATGAAAACTGCATACAAGTCCCTCAAAATCGCCTCCCTGAAAAACATAAAATGGATTTGAATAACTAAATCTTTTCCCGAGTGCAATAAATTCATCCCAGCTAAGTGATTTTTGAATTTTCTCTTCTATCGAACGGCCATCTGGTAGCTTTTGAATCAGGTCTTTTCTGTAATACAAAACTCCAATATCAAGAAATAATGGAAATGCAACAAGCGTATCGTTCTGATAGCAGGCTTTCAATGCCATTTTATTTACATTTCTAAATTCTTCTTTGCTAAAGAATCTATCGAGTGGATATCCCCATTTTGCAAATCGTGGTACCCAGATTAAATCAACAGCAAAAATGTCAATTCCATCACTTCTATTTCTTAAAGAACGTGTAAGAATTGCTTTTCTATCATTCGTAGTAAAATGATAAAAAGGTAAGTTTACTGGAACAACTTCTATTTCACCTTTATGAAGTTCATTAAACTTCTTAATAATCTTTAAATGAGCTGGTGAAATATTATCTACATAATAAATTTTTTGAGCTTTCCCTTTAGGAAAGAGATTTATTTGAAATGGCAGGTAAATAAAAAAGAAAATAGCAACCAGAGAAATCAAAATTGATATTAACCAGATCGAAGATTCCTTAATCTTTTTTGTAATCTTTTTCAATTGTTCCCCCTAAAAATATAATGAAGATTTTTACGACAAGATAATCTTACGTAAAGATTTTTCAATAGCATTCTTAAAGTTGCTAAGATTAACAGGTTTTTGAAATATATATTCTACACCAAGATTTTTATATTCATTTTCGATTGCTTTATTAATATCACTACTGAGAATTATAACCGGGGGACGAACTTTCAAATCCGAAATTAAAAGTTGTTTTACCAGTTCATAACCACTCATTACTGGCATTTTGTGATCTGTAATTACAAGTGCAGGTGTTTGTTGTTTAATAATTTCAAGTGCCTGTTTCCCATTTTCTGCTTCAAGAATTGTATATCCAGGAATTAAATTCCTTAAGAGTTTGGTATAAAGTATCCGATCATATTTAATATCATCAACAAGTAAAATTGTTGTTGAAGAAATTGGAATAGTGAAAATAAATTTTGTTCCCTTTCCATATTCACTTTCAACCCAGATATCGCCACCATGTTTACTTATTATTTCATGAACAAGCGAAAGTCCTAACCCACTTCCTTTTTCGCCTGCAGTTCCTGTTGTTGTAAACTTTGAATCTATTTTAAAAAGTTTTGGTAAATCATCTTTTTTAATTCCAATACCAGTATCTTCAATTACAAATTGAACATTTCTCTTTTCAATATTAATATTTGCAGATACTGTAATTTTACCTCCTGGATTGGTAAATTTTATTGAGTTTGATATTAAATTATTAAATGCCTGTAATAGTAAATTTTCATCTGCGTGTATATGAAGATCATTTTCAACTTCTGAAATTAACTTTATATTTTTCTGTAATGCAGCCCCAGATAAAATTTGTAACGACTTATCAATTAATATTTTTGCATTTATTTTTTGTGGTTCGAACTTTATTCTGCCAGTTTGAAGTCTTGTCCAATCAAGTAATGAATTAACCAAACTCAACATACTTTTAGCAGATTCCTGAATAAATTCTATATACTGTTTTCTTTTATCTTCCGAAATATCTTTTTCGTTGAGTAGAAAATCTGTAAATCCAAGAATTGAACTGAATGGAGTTCTTAAATCGTGTGATATAATAGATATAAATCGATCTTTTGCTTCGTTAAGTTCTTTTAATTCTCTTGCAGATTTTTTTAAATCTTCTTCTGCTTTTTTAGAAAGAGTTATATCATTTACAATTCCAAATACTTTCTGTACTTCACCACTTGAATCTCTGTTAACGGTAATTTTGTTTTCAATCCAGATAACATTTCCAAGCGAATCAATTATTCGATATTCAAGAACTTCAAAATTTCTTGCAGGATCTTTATAAAACCTTCTTAATTTTTCTACTGTTTCTTTGACATCATCGGGATGAATAATCTTTTTCCACAATTTTGAATCTTTCAAAAATGAATCGTGAGAATAACCTGTAATCTTTTTAATTGTGGGAGTATAAAATACTTCCTTCAGTTTACCATCTATTCTTTCTGCAGTCCATATGCACTCATTAATATTTTCTGTAATACTTCTATATCTTTCTTCGGATAATCTTAAAATTTCTTTTGATTTTTTTTCTTCTGTAATATCTCTTAATATCCAGACAATAAACTTTTCGTTATCAACTTCGTAGGAAGAAACAGAATTTTCCAGTTCAATTGTTGAATTATTTTTTGTAATGCCAGTAAATGTCAACTTCGAAGTTGAAATTTTACCTTCTTCAAGATCTTCAATTAATCTTGCAACTTTTACTATACTATTATTTTCCACAAAGTTTAAGGGATCTTGACCTATTATTTCACTTGCACTTTTATAACCAAACATCTTCACAAATGAATCATTGACGAGAAATATTTTTCTTTTGTTAATAAGTGCTATCCCATCAAGAGAGGCTTCGAATATTGAACGAATGAGTAAAAGATCTTTTTCAAATTCTTTCTTTTGAGTTATATCTGTTAGAATAACATTATAATAAAGGGGAAGATTGGAAGAATCTTTTACTATAGAAAAACTTGCAAGTGTATAAATTGTCTGGCGACTCTTTGTAATTAAAGGTATTTCTATTGATTGAATTTTATTGTTTTTAATATCATTTAGATTGAATCCCACATTCATTAAATAGTAAGGATCAATCAAATCGCTAAAAAATAATTTTTTAATTTCTTCTTCTGTATAATTAAATGATTCAAGAAGATAAGGATTGGCATAAATTATTTTACCTGTCAAATCAAGAATGCAAATAAATTCGTGTGAATTAATTACAATATTCTTAAATCTTTCTTCCGAAGCTTTAAGTTCTCTTTCGAGTTTTGTCTTTTGAGTAGTATTGGTGCAAAGAAGAATAAATTTCCGTTCTTCTTCATCTTTCAATAAACCAATTCTTATTGTAAAATATTCAGATAAACTTTCATCTTCACCAATCTTAAGAACAATTTCTTCGTAACTTTTTGATTCTAATTTTTTACTGAGTTCACTTAAAAATTCTTTGTTTAATTCTGGAAATATTTTCCAGATTGATTTTCCATAGACCTCACTTTTGGTAAGACCAAACAAATTTGCTGCACCTTCGTTCCATAAAAATATTTCACCATTTTCTTTAATGCCTATTAATCCATCAAAAAAATTTGTTGAAATATATTCATACTTTTTAAGTTCATTAATTAATTCTTCCAGATATTTATCTTCACGTATCTTCTTCGAAATTAATATTATGAATAATTCCTGCTTATTATCTTCTGTTATTAATGGTATAATAGAAACATTTAATCTCTGTTCTTTTGAATCTTTCAGGAAAGGAATTTCTGTTGAAATTATTTTTTCTGCTGTTGCAGATTGTTCAATTAATTTTTTAAATAGTAAGCCAGATAATTTTTTTGGCTTTTTTCCAGGATAAATTGAATCAGCCTCAAAGAGAAAATTATATTTTTCATAAATATTTTCTTGAACAAATTTTATTTCACAGGATTTATTAACTATTACAAATGATTCACTTATTTGAGAGAGAAAGTTTATAAAATTTTGTGAGTCTATTAAAGAACTTTCTTTTTTAGCTGCATCATATTTTATATCCTCAAGAATTAAAACGCCGCCTTCAAAATTATTATCAATTATTATTGGTACACATTTGAGCAAAACAGAGATTTTATTACCAGTAATTGTCTTTAGTTCTGCAATCTCTTTTTCGAAAGCAGTGAAGTTTTTAAGTTCAATTAAATCTTTTCTCAAATCGATGTTTTCAAAAATTCTATATTCATAGATACTTTTTCCCACCAAAGAATCTGGAGTGCCATTAATAACACCAGGAAACCTGAAGAAATTATTGTTTACAAATTCTACTCTAAAATCTCTGGAAAAAATCAGTACACCAACTGGAGCAAATTCGAATGCATTTCTAAAAGTAATATTACTTTTTGCGTTAAATTCAGTCGATGGAATCATTGAGCTAACATGTATTTATCCTTAAACTTAATTACAATTTATAAAATAGAAGCAAGAAAATCATGATATTTAATAAACACTCATTAAGTTAAGAATTTAATTAAATTATTAATTCACAAAATATCTTGAACAAACAAGTAATTCTTTATCTTAATTCATTAAATCCAGTTTTGTTTATCACAAATAACTATTTTATTTTTTGAATACAAAATCTTTATTTAAAAATTGCAGGTGATTTATGAAAAAATTATTAGTCAATTCTTCAATAATTCTTTTCTTATTTGCTTTTCTATTTACAACTAATGCACAATTAAAATTAGACACAGTTAAAGCCCAGCGTTTCGACACTGGTAAGATGTGGTCTTTCGATTACCCACCAATTGAATATCTTAAATCAACATATGGAATTGATGTAGACGAAGATTGGTTTGAAGATGTTCGTTTATCTGCATTACGACTCACAAATTGTACAGCTTCTTTTGTCTCCGAAGATGGATTAATTATGACCAACCATCATTGTGCACGGGGAATTCTTGAAAGATTATCTCAAGAAGGAGAAGATCTGGTTAAAGATGGATTTTATGCTAAAACACTTGAAGAAGAAAGAAAAATTCCAAATTACTATGCAGACCAGCTGGTTTTTATTAAAGATGTAACAGAAGAAGTTCAAAAAGCTGCTGAAACAGGTTCAACTCCAGAAGAAAAAGCAAAAAATAAAGAAGAAAAAATTAAAGAACTTACTGATAAACTCAATAAAGAAACAGGCTTAATAGCTCAGGTTGTTTCTCTATTTAATGGAGCAAAATATTCTTTATATGGCTATAAAAGATACAATGATATAAGACTTGTTTTTGCACCCGATATGCAAATAGCATATTTTGGTGGCGACTTCGATAATTTTACTTATCCTCGTTACAATCTCGATTTTACATTCTATCGTGCATATGAAAACGACAAGCCAGTAAATCCAAAAAACTTTTTTAAATTCTCATTAAAAGGTATTGATCCTAACGAACCTATTTTTACAGTAGGAAATCCAGGAACAACACAAAGATTAAAAACAGTTGCACAACTCGAATATATGAGAGATGTTGTTTATAGAAATAATTCTTTCCTTCTCGATACTTATTACAATGCACTTGAAGAACTAAAAAAAGTTGCACCTGAACGTGCTGATGAGTTTGAAAAAATTCGTGTTAATATTGGCAATAGCCAGAAAGTAATTACAACTATATACAAAGGCTTAACAGATCCATACTTAATGGCACGCAAAAAAGATTTCCAGAGAAAACTTCAGGAAGCTGTATGGAATAATCCTGAATTAAAAGAAAAATATGGAACAGTCTGGGAAAATATAGAGAAGACCCAGATGGAAATGAGAAAATACGGACCAAAGTTAGCAGCTTATTCAATTAATCCAAGATTTACACCTGTTTATTTTTCAATTGCAAAAAAGCTTATTGATTTTGCAAAAGAAATTAGCAAACCCGAAAGTGAAAGAAATCCTGATTATAAAACAGAAAAACTCGATTCAATAATAAATTCAATTTATCCTGAAAAAGTTGATGAACTGCTTGAGAATACCAAATTATGGATCTGGGCAGATTTTATGAGAATGAATCTTGGTGATGATGATAATTACATTCAAAAACTTTTTGGAAATAATAAAGGAAAAGCTGCTGCCGATTTTCTTCTTTCAAATTCAATAATCAGTATAAGAGATAAAGTAATTAATCTTGCAAAAGAAGGTGCCGATGCAATTCTGAATTCCAATGATCCATTAATTGTATTTGTTAAAGAAACACAGGAAAAATTGCCTGAACTTCAAAAACTTCTAAGAGAAATTACTAATACAACTCAGGTTTATGATGATATGCTTGGACAGGTAATATTTAAAGTTTATGGAACATCAATTCCACCAGATGCTAATTTTACATTGAGATTAAGTGATGGTAAGCTTGCAAGTTTTGATTATAACGGCACCAAAGCTCCACTCTTTACAACTTTCTATGGATTGTATGATAGATGGCATTCTTTCAACAAAGAATATCCATGGGATTTACATGAAAGATGGCAGAATATTCCAGCAGATTTTGATTTATCTACTCCATTTAATTTTATTTCTACAAACGACATAGTTGGTGGTAACTCTGGAAGTGCAATTATTAATAAAAACGCAGAAGTTGTAGGACTTGCTTTCGATGGAAATATGGAGAGCATTGTTGGTAATTTCATTTACATGCCTCATAATAATAGATGCGTAGCAGTTGATGTTAGAGCCATTGTTCATGCTGCAGAAAAAATTTATAAAGCAGATCGAATAGTTTATGAACTTAAAGAAGGCAAAATGAAGAAGTAATAAAGAGAGACTTTTGTTATTTTAATTGTTCTGAACAAAGTGAAAGTAGATTTTCAAAAATAATTTTTGAGATATTTTGATTTGCTCGATATGACAATTATCAATTATTCAGAGGTCTAAAGCATAGAACACGGATAATCCGAATAAAATAAAATTATATTCGTTCTAAATTATCCGTGTTCTATCTAATAAATTTTGAAAATATTTCTTCAAGCTGTTCAAACTCAATAAGAAAAGCATCGTGACCCACATCAGAATTAATTTCTGCATATTCAGCATCAGGAATTTGAGAGACAATTTCTTTTTGTTCTTCTGGTGGATATAAAATATCGCTGCTAATTCCAATACACAAAGTTTTTGCAGTTATTGATGAGAGTGCCTTTTTTATTCCGCCACGCAAATAACCAACATCATGTAAATCCATTGCCCATGTAATATAAAGATAAGTATTAGCGTCAAATCTATTTACAAGTTTTTCTCCCTGATAATCAAGATAGCTTTGCACCTGAAATTTATTTAAAGGATTTAATTCATCATTATCATTAAGTCTATCTCTATTAAATCTTCTTTGAAATGAAATCATTGTTCTATAACTAATCATTGCAATTTTTCTGGCGTTAGAAAGTCCAATTTTTGGTTGAACAGTATAATTTCCATTATTCCATTGTGGATCGTTTATAATTGAAGAGCGAGCAATATCATTCAAAGCAATAGCCCAGGCTGAGTGAGCAGCAGAAGCACCAATTGGAATAATTTTTTCAACAAAGTCTGGATACATAATAGCCAATTCGAGTGTTTGCATACCACCAAGAGAACCACCTGCAGCAACTTTAATTTTTTTAATACCTAAATAATCAGCCAGCTCTTTCTGTACCCGAACCATATCTCTTACAGTTATAAGTGGAAAATTCATTCCATATTTTTGATTGGTTGATGGATCAATATCAGTTGGTCCTGTTGTTCCATAACATCCTCCAAGAAAATTACTGCATACAACATAAAACTTATTTGTATCAAAAATTTTTCCTGGACCAATTAATGGATCCCACCAGCCTGGCTTACCTAAAAACATTTTGTTGTATTTATTTAAAAATTCATATGGAGAAGAATTTTCAAGTTCTTCTTCTGTTACAATTCCTGCAACATGCGAATTGCCAGTTAATGCATGAAATATCCAGATTACATTATCTCCAGACTTGTTTAATTCTCCATATGTCTGGAATGCAACTCGAATATTTTTTAATTGCTTTCCATTCATAAGGGTTAATGATTTGTTATTGAACAAATCAACAAATTTTGTGATAGGTTTTAGCATCTTATTATTAAACTCTCACCATTTAATTTTTATTTCAAAAAGTATTTTTACTTTTACATAAAGAAGAATAATTTTAAGTCAACTTTTAAATTACATCCATAGTTAATTACCAGATAAAAATTTTGAATGATTATCAAAATAATTCATCCACATGCTTTACTTAATGCTTGATCAAAATCTTCAATAATATCGTCAATATGTTCAAGACCAACTGAAACACGAATCATATCATCAGTTACACCTGCAGCTTTTTGTTCTTCTTTAGAAAGTTGTTGATGAGTAGTTGAAGCAGGATGAATTACAAGAGTTTTTGCATCACCAACATTTGCAAGCAAACTTGCCAGTTCAACAGAGTCGACAAATTTTTTCCCTGCTTCCAGACCACCTTTAATTCCAAATGCCAGCATTGAACCAAACAAATTATGATTAAAATATTTTTTAGCCTGTTCGTGATAAGGATGTTCTTTAAGACCAGGATACCAGACCCAGTTTACTCTTTTATCGTTCTTAAGCCATTCAGCGAGTTTAAGTGCATTTTGAGAATGTCTTTCAACACGAAGTGAAAGTGTTTCCAGTCCCTGAAGTAAAAGGAATGAATTAAAAGGACTTATACATGGACCTAAATCTCTTAAGCCTTCAACTCGAGCACGAATAATAAAAGCTATATTTCCAAATGGAGAATCTTTGCCAAAAGTTTCCCAGAAATTCAATCCATGATAACCCGGACTGGGTTCAGTAAAAAGTGGAAAATTTCCGTTTCCCCAATCGAATTTTCCTGAATCAACAATTACTCCTCCGATTGATGTTCCATGTCCACCTATCCATTTAGTAGCCGAAGCAACAACTATATCAGCCCCATGTCTTATTGGTGTAGCAAGATATCCAGCAGCTCCAAATGTATTATCCACAATTAAAGGAATGTTGTATGAATGAGCTAAATCTGCCAGTGCTTTTATGTCGGGTACGTTTAATCTTGGATTTCCTATTGTTTCAATATACAGAGCCTTTGTTTTTTTATCGATTGCTTTTTCAAATTCTTCTGGTTCATCTGAGTTAACAAATTTAACTTCGATACCAAGTCTGGGCAGCGTAACTTTAAATAAATTATAAGTTCCACCGTAAAGAAAACTGGTCGATACTATATTATCTCCTGTTTGAGCAATAGTTGTTATGGTTAAAGTTTCAGCAGCCTGACCAGATGATGTAGCAAGAGCTGCTATACCTTCTTCTAATGCAGCAATTCTTTGCTCAAATACATCTGTAGTAGGATTCATTATTCTTGTATAAATATTACCGAATTGTTTTAATGCAAAAAGATTGGCTGCATGGTCTGCATTATTAAAAACATAAGAAGTTGTTTGATAAATAGGTACAGCACGAGCATTGGTTTCTCGATCAGGTTTTTGTCCTGCATGTAATTGTAAGGTTTCGAATCTGTATTTTTTCATTTATAACCTCGTTTTATTTTAATGTAAAAAAAAACCCCTTCGGGAAGAATCCAGAAGAGGTTTATGAAAAATTCTCTTTTTCATCTTTCCCGCAACATTTAGTTGGGGCAGGATTTGGCACCTTTCCTGATTTAAGGAAGGTTGCCAAGGTGTCATCGGGCCTGTTCCCTCGACCTTTCTTGATGAAACTTTTGTAAAGAACAATTTTTAATTTTTAACAAAAATATAATATTATTTAAGCCTTGTCAAGAATGCAAAATTTTCACAAAATACTTTCTTTAAACCATTATACTATTATATAACATAAAATTTAATAATTATAAAAAGTATAAATATTTTTTCCTATATGATCATTGTATAAAGTTAAACTTTCTTTCATGTAAATGAATTAAATTTATCTAACATTTTAATGCACCTTTCTTTTTTTCTATCTATAGACTTTTCTAAAATTTTATGCCAAATTTTAGAATACATAACTTCCATTGATATACTTATGTTTTATCCTTTTTTAATAAATTTACATTATTCTATACGCTGATATACTTCACTTAGACGATTCAAATACCGTGTAATTTTATATAAGCCAACATTTCTTTTAATACTAACCCCATATTCGAAGCTATGTGTTGGAACTGATATAATTTCCGGTCTTCTAATATCTTGAAACCTATTAAATGAAACAGTATCTACCATAGGTAGCCCTTTAATTTTCACTCTATTATATTGATTTATTGAAATTATTATTTTTCTATAAGTAGTATTACTTGCAGTCTTAAAAGTATCCGTAACAAAATAAGTTTTTAAATTAGGTTCATATTTTACTGAATCAACATTCCAAGAAGATGTCCCTTCATTATGAGAAACTTCTCCATTAGTACTAAATGACCAAAAATCATATTTGAATTTATACCTTGTATTCTCATCAAAAGGGAAATAATCAGCTTTTTTACCTTGTATATATAAAAGAAAATAAAAATTTTCATTTACATATATTTTTCGATGATAATATTGGTAGAAATTTCCAAATGAATCTACAGTTATGGAATGAAAACCTTTACACACATTATTAAATTGAAACCCTCCTCCTCCATCAGTAATAGTAGAATCACTATAAAGTAATCCTTTATCAAGATAGACCTTAACACCTCTTAGGTAATTTCCACTCACATCTTCAATTGGTTGATCCCAAACATATCCTCTTACTGTAAAAGTTTCCTTGCAATATATATCCTTATTTGGCTCAAGTAGAATGTTTAAATTAGTATCTGGCGGTACATTTATTTGTCTTGTAAAGGTATTATACGATTTGTCATTTATAAGTATTATATAACTACCTTCTTTAACTTTATCGAAAACAAATTCCCCGTTTGATCTAATTAAAACAGAATCAAAATTCACAATATTATATAAGTAAATTTTAATTTTCTGATTATCAAACGTTCTCATAGTATCCTGTCTTTGTGTACTATCATTTAGATCAAGAAATATATAACTAACAAATCCTTTAACAGAATAAAATTTCTTTTCTAATTGTTCTTTATCGTCTACCGAAGAAACATTATTGTTACAACTAATTGTTATCATAAAGATCGTTATGGAAAATAAATAAACGATGTGTAGATGTTTTAAATTTTTGTAAATGTTTTTCATGATTTTTTTACCCCCGGTATGATAATATAATTTTATTTTTTTTTGCCCCCTAACTTCTTTAATGTTTAATTACATTTCTGGAATTCTTAAATTTATCGAAAATTGGAATTTATTTATTCAATCATAATATATTTTATTGAACTTTATATTCCTACGATAAAATTCGTTTCATTATTAAATTTACTTATAAAAAAGCCTATTTATGTTTGTATTAATTAAAGAACAACTCATGTTTAAAAAATCTATACCGTTGTGATCTAATTTATTAAATTTTTTTATTTTTTATAATAAAAAATTCAGACGACTCAATTATGCTTGAAGCTGTAGTTTATTAACCTTCTGAAATTGAGAGCAGATAGTTTTTTATATTTTGAGTGCATAACTATGCTTGAATAAAAAACTGAAAAAATTATATAACTATAAGCATAAGAAGATATTAAAAACAACTAACCAATACTTTGTGTTTTATGTAACAAATAATGCATCATGTAAAACATTTAGTGCTTTTTTTAATTCTTCTTTCTTAATTACTATTGTTAAATTTAGTTGAGATGATCCCTGAGCAATTGCTATTGTATTAATTCCATTTTGACCAAGTGCAGATAAAACCATTCCAGGAACACCTGGTGTATTTAATAAATCTTCGCCAACTACTGCAAGCATAGAAAGATCTTCAATAATTTCTACTCGCTTTAGTTGTTTTTCTAATATTTCTAATTTTAGCTCATTTTCAATCGCTCTTTTTGCTTTCAAACTATCAGAAGGAAAAACAGCAAAGCAAATTGTATGTCCCGAAGATCCCTGTGTAATTAAAAGTACTTTAACTTTTTCTTTAGCAAGAGCATTAAAAATTCTTGCGGAAATTCCTTCAATACCAATCAAACCACTCCCTTCTACCTGTAACATATGAACATTATCAATTGAAGAAATTCCTTTCATATTGAATTTTATATTGGGTTCTCTTGGTAAAATTAGAGTGCCTCTAAATGATGGATTAAAAGTATTTCTAATTCTTATTTTTATATTCTTTTGAAGAGCAGGTAACATTGTTGGAGAATAAATTACTTTGGCTCCAAAGTGCGACATTTCCATTGCTTCTTCGTATGTTACAGCTTTAAGTGGAAATGCACTCTGAACCTTTCGAGGATCAGCAGTCATAATTCCATTTACATCTGTCCATATTTCTATTTCATCAACATCAAGTGCTGCTCCAATAATCGAAGCTGTATAATCAGAGCCGCCTCTTCCAAGAGTTGTTGTTTCCCCATTATTTGTCGAAGCAATGAATCCTGTTACTATTTGAAGCTTTTTATTATTTGAAAAATATTCCTTTATTAATTGATTTGTCTTTTCAAAATCAACTTTAGCATTACCAAATTGTTCATCAGTTTTAATAATATTTCTTGCATCGAGTAAATCACAATCAATTTTTCTTGAAATTAATGTTTGGGAAATTATATAACAGGAAAGGTATTCTCCAAAACTCATTACTCTATCTAATGTGCGTGGTGTTAATTCTTTTAATAAATGAATACTTTCCAGTATTTGCAATAATTCATTTAATTTTTCTTCTACAACTTTTCTGGGTTTATTTAGTTTTGATTTTTTAATTAAGTCGCTTAAAGTACTTAAGTGTTTTTCTTTTATTTTCAAAAATGATTTTTTATATAAAGCATCTCCCTGTGCAGCTCTTCTTGCAGCATTAATTAATTCATCGGTAATTCCAGCCATTGCAGAGCAGACAACAATTATCTGTTCTCTCTTTTGGAGGTAGTCTGAAATAATATTAATTACAGAGTTTATACAATCTGAGTTACCAACCGAAGTTCCACCAAATTTTAGTACTTTCATATTTTATTAAATTATTTTTTCATCGCATTTAGTTTTCTCTGATATGCAAAATCTACAATCATTTTTAAAACAGTATCATATGAATAACCTGCATGAGCAGCAGAACGCATAAATCCAGCATCTTCCTGCAAATCTGGATTGGGATTAATTTCAAGCACATATAATTTATTATCTTTTGAAAGTCTCATATCCACTCTTGCATAATCTCTACAAGCTACTGCTTTAAAACATTTCAATGCTATTTGTTCAGCTTCAATTCTAATATTATCTTCAAGTGGAGCAGGACAAATTGGTATTGTCTTGTGATATGAAATATGATATGGATCCCACTTGGCATGAAAACTTACAATTGGATGAAGATTCTCCGGTAATTCAGAAAAATCAATTTCACTTATTGGTAAAACAACAGGATCCTTATCGCCAAAAATTGCAACATTAAGTTCTCTACCATTTATAAACTCTTCTACAAGAACAGGTTGATTTAAATAACCAAATATAAACTCAATTCTTTTTTTCAATTTTTCAGAATTGTAAACTACCGAATCATTATCAATACCTACACTGGCATCTTCATAAGCTGGTTTCACAATTAACGGATAATGTAAACCTAACTTTAAAGGTTCATTTAATGACTTAACAATTTTATATCGAGGAGTTTTTATCTTTAGAGAATCCAGAATTCTTTTAGTTAAAATTTTATTTTGACAGGTTCCAAGAGTTAAAGGAGGAGCTCCAGTATAGGCTAAGTTTAGCAATTCAAGTATTCCTGTAAAATTCATTTCAAGTCGAGGTTGATCATTAAAGAGTTCAACAAGATTAAAAATTACATCAGGTTTATTCTTATCTAAATCTTTAAAGAATAAATCTAAATTATCCTTTATATTTAATAAATATGCATCATAACCGGATTTTTTAAGAGAATTAACAATTTTTTCATATTCCTGTAAAGGATTAACTTCTTCAATTTCGAAATACGGAGTAAATCCTAAATTGCCTTTTTTTTCGTTTTTCTTGCGAGATTCTATTCCAGTATCGTTAAAAACAACTGCAACTTTCATTTTTAATTAAATTTTTTTTACAAAGAAAATAAAAAAGTTGGTGATTACAAAACTTTTATTATTTTTGACAGAACTCAAATTAAGAGTAAAAAATTGAGCTTTTATCCACAACCCAATAAATACCAATGTGGTCCTTTTGCTCTCAAATATGCTCTCGTCATGTTAGGAATTTTTAAAGACGAAGATCAAATTGGAATCATTGCCGGTAGCACATGGTGGGCTGGAACAGACGAGTTTGGACTTTCACGTGCTGCAAGAAGATTTAATTGTAAAATGAAACATTTCCAATCAAGCAATCCAGATGATGCAAGAAGACTCTTGATACAAAATTTAAAAAAAGGTTATCCCTGTATTTTGAGTGTAAAAAACTGGGAACACTGGAATACTGTAGTAAGCTATCAAAAAGGAAAATTTGTTGTTATCGATAGCGAACTCGATAAAGTTGTAAGTGTTGTTACTTCTTCACAATTAATAAAAAACTGGAAATATATAGAAAAAGAAACTGGTATTGTTAGTTATGATGGTTATGCACTCATTCCTAAATTTAAAGTTCATACACGTGCTAAATTTACTCCAGAAAAAGCTATTCAATTAATGTATGATAAAAATGAAGACCTTGCACGCAAATGGGATCAATATACAAACGACTTAATTACAATTTGTAAACCTCGAACAAAATTAAGCTACAATGTTATTACATTTACTGAATTTTTAAGACGAAATGAATTAAACCTTGTTAAAAGAGTTGCTAACTGGCATGGCGAACCAACTTATTCCGAATTAAAAAAAATTCTTATGAATATGAAATTTGTTGCAGAAGTCTATGATCTTGTAATCCCAGAAGACGAAGAAAAAAGAGCAACAATTGATGTGGCTTCTATTCTGATGATGTATTCCTGTGGTAAATATGGAATGACACCAATATATTAAAATCACTTTAAATATTTTTTGGGATACTCAAATAAAAAAATTTCTCCTCTCCCTCTTTCTATTTCATTCCAGCTTTCCAAATTAAATTTAAGACCAACAATACCACAGGTAGGAATATTATCTATATATTTATTACCAAGAAAATTTGCAAACGAAGTTAAACCGGGATTATGACCAATTATCATTACCGAAGAAAATTTTTCGGGAAGATTGCTTACTACATCAGATAATTCTTTTATGCCAGCTTCATAAATTTTTTTTTCTACAATAATATGTTCTTTTCCCAGATGAATTTCTTTTGAGATTATTTCTGCAGTCATTAAAGCACGAAGAGCATGACTTGTATAAATTGTATCAATATTAATTTCTTTCTCCTTTAAAAGTTTACCCATAAATGGAGCATCGCGTTTACCTCTTTTATTTAATGGTCTTTCAAGATCAGTAAGTGATGAATCTTCCCAGCTGGATTTTGCGTGTCTTAAAAGAAATAATTTTTTCATTTTAGTTAGAAATCTAAGAAGATATTTTAGATAACTCTTCTTTCAGTTTAGAAATGTTTCTTTTTTTCTGTTCATCATATTCTCTTCTTGCAAATTCAGTAAAGAATTTATGTGAGTTTAAGAATTCAATACTCTTTTTTAACCACTCGGCTTCGGATAATTGTCTACCAAAGTAATATTCAAATTCTTCTCGAAACAAATCGTTTCTATGCTTAAAAGTTTTTTTGCCAAGATGGGATAAATCGGCATCACATAAAATTTCTTCTAAAAGACTTTTAGGATTTTGTGGAACTTTTGTAGCAAGAATACAACTTTTTACTTTATCAATCTTAGATTGTGGATAATTTTCTTTTTTAAGAAATTCTTCTGCATACTTTGCACTCAATTCTTCATGTCCTTCAACTTCTTCAATATAACCAAGATCGTGAAACCAGGCAGCCAGTATTACAATTTCTAAATCCTCATCACTTATGTTTGAAGCTCTTCCAATAATTTCGGCTGTTTCTGCTACATTTCTTGTGTGGTCAACATCATGGTAAACATTATTACTTGAGATCTTTGTTTGAAGAAGATTCAATACATATTCTTTAACTTTTTCTATTAATTCATAATCCATAAATTATATTTAATAAATTGCTTACTCAAAATAATAATTTTTTAGAAACACACAACTATACTTTTATGATTTGAATCAAAGTTTATATTAACAACAAAATAATTAATTTTGTTTAAGAATTTTATATGGTGTTTATTATGATCTCATTAAAAAACAAAATTATCTTTATAACAGGGGCAACCTCTGGTATTGGTAAAGCCTGTGCATATGCCTTCGCAAAAGAAGGAGCAAATGTTATAATTAGTGCAAGAAGAAAAGAATTATTAAATGAAATTGCTGATGACATTAGAACAAATCATAATGTTAATGTATTGCCTTTAATGTTAGATGTTAGAAACAGAAAAGAAGTTTTTGATACTATAAACTCACTTACAGATGAATGGAAGAAAATTGATATTCTAATTAACAATGCGGGACTGGCTCGTGGCTTAAATAAATTTTATGAAGATAATCCAGATAACTGGGAAGAGATGATCGATACAAATATCAAAGGTTTATTATATGTAACATATGCAATTTTACCAGGAATGATCGAAAGAGGTTTTGGTCATATAATAAATATTGGTTCTATAGCTGGACACGAAGCATATCCAAAAGGTGCTGTTTATTGTGCAACAAAGCATGCAGTCGATGCAATTACAAAATCATTAAGAATGGATACAATTGATAAAAATATTTTGGTCAGTACAATCGATCCGGGACTGGTTGAAACCAATTTTAGCAAAATTAGATTTGATGGCGATGAAGAAAAAGCAAAAGCAGTTTATAAAGGATTAATCCCATTGACAGGAGAAGATGTTGCAGATGCGGTAATTTTTTGTGCAACTCGTCCTCCTCACGTCAATATTGCTCAAATAACACTTCTAGCATCACAGCAGGCATCTGCTACAATTGTTTATAGAAAAGAATAAAAAATACCTTCCTAAAAGTTTTAGAATTTTATGAAATACTTTTAGGAAGGTATAAATCATACAAACATACTGATATCACCAGCTCCAACTCTAAGTATTTCGGGCTCTTCTTGACTTAAATCAATTATGCTCGAAGGTTCCCCTTCAAGCGCACCAGCAGATAACATTAAGTCTACTTTCGTATTAAAAATTATTCTTATTTCCTCAGGATCATAAAGTACTTCGCCTTTCCTGTTTGTTACACTTGTGCTTACAATTGGATTTCCAAGTTCTTTGGCAAGCATTAGAGCAACTTTATGGTCAGGTATTCTTATACCAACAGTTTTTCTTTTAGTCCATAATTTTTTAGGTACTTCTCTTGCTGCGGGAAGAACAAAAGTATATGGACCCGGTAATAATTTTTTCATGATTCTATATGCATAATCAGAAACTTTGGCATATTTAGAAATATCTTTAAAATCTGGACATATAAAGCTGTATAATTTTGTCCCGGTTTCGTGTTTTATTTCATAAATTCTTTCTAATGCTTCGTGGTTGTATATATCACATCCAAGTCCATACACTGTATCTGTTGGATAAATTATAACACCACCATTTCTTAATACTTCTACAGCTTTATATATGTAACGTAATTGAGGAGTAACTGGATGTAATTCATAAAATTCCATAGAACCTCCTAAAAAAATTGGAGAATTAATTTATTATGTTATCCCTCCGTTGAATTCCATAAGTAAGGATTGAATTGACAATATAAATGTTAAAAGTTATTTACAAATAATCAACTCAAAAAATTTTTTCTTAGGTTTGTTTTTACAATTAATAATATTTTATTATGAAAAGCAA
This sequence comes from Rosettibacter firmus, assembly GCF_036860695.1. Lineage (NCBI taxonomy): Bacteria > Pseudomonadati > Ignavibacteriota > Ignavibacteria > Ignavibacteriales > Melioribacteraceae > Rosettibacter > Rosettibacter firmus. The sequence continues at coordinate 1,268,709 of NZ_JAYKGJ010000001.1, forward strand.
AATTCCTCGTGCTGTTCTTGTTTTAGGCTTAATAAGCCTTTTTACAGATTTTGCAAGTGAAATGTTATATCCTGTAACCCCAATATTTCTAACAACAATACTTGGCTCTTCAATGACAATTGTTGGAATTATTGAAGGTGTTGCAGAGGTTACAGCAGGCTTTTTGAAAGGAATATTTGGCGCTTTATCAGACAAAATAGGTAAACGTTCTATCTTTGTTAAAATTGGTTATGGAATTTCTGGTATTGTAAAACCATTGCCCGGATTATTCCCTTCTATTTTTACCGTAATTTTTTCAAGAATAACAGATCGAATAGGAAAAGGAATTAGAACAGCTCCTCGAGATGCTTTATTAAGCAGTTATTCAAATAATAACTCAGGTGCTATTTTTGGTTTTCATAGAGGAATGGATACACTTGGTGCAGTCATTGGACCTCTGAGTGCAATCTTACTTCTTCATATTTTTCCTGGTAATTATATTTTAATTTTCCTTTTAGCTTTTATTCCTTCAGTAATTGCAATTATATTTACACTTTTCGTTAAAGATGTTGCAATTCAAAAAAGAAAAGAAGAAAAATTCTTAATTAAGAATTTCTGGAAATCTGCACCAAAAAATTACAAAGTAATACTTATGCTTCTTACTATTTTTTCACTGGTTAACAGTAGCGATGTTTTTTTAATATTAAGATCACAAAATATTTCTCATTCGGATATAACCGCAATACTTGGTTATGTCTTTTACAATTTTATTTATGCTTTTTCATCATATCCAATTGGAACTCTATCAGATAAACTTGGCAAGAAAAAAGTATTTGCATCAGGTTTGTTAATTTTTTCACTGGTCTATTTTGTATTTGCAATAAATAAAGAACCATTAATTGTATGGTTATGTTTTGCATTTTATGGAATTTATGCTTCGTCTACAGAAGGAGTTGCAAAAGCATGGATTAGTGATATGATTGATATAAATCTACGTGGTTCTGCCATCGGTCTTTTAACTACCTTGATGAGTTTTGGAGTTATGCTTGGTTCAGTAATCACCGGTATATTATGGGATTACTTTGGTGCATTGGTTCCTTTCATAATTTCATCAATTATAAGTTTTATAATTGCTTTAATAATTTTAATATGGAAAGAAGTTTAGATAATTCAACTGTGACAAAATCGATATAATACTAAATTTTCTTTATCAAATTCTAATTTACTATTTTTCATTTGTAACAAAACAAAATTTGCTATGAATGATAAAAAAATTGCTGTTGTTGCCTTAAGTGGCGGAATGGATAGTTGTGTAACAGCTGCTATTGCAAATCAAGAGTATGAACTTGCTTTTGCACATATAAATTACGGTCAAAGAACAGAAAAACGAGAACTAAAAGCATTCAACGACATTGCTGATTTTTACAATGTTGAAAAAAGATTAATAATTGACTTTACTCATTTTTCAAAAATTGGTGGTTCTTCTTTAACTGATTATGGCATTGAAGTTACAAAAGCAAATTTACAAAGCAGAGAAATTCCTACCTCATATGTACCATTCAGAAATGCAAATATACTTTCTGTGTGTGTTAGCTGGGCAGAAGTTCTTGGAGCCAGTGCGGTTTTCATTGGAGCTGTTTATGAAGATGCAAGTGGATATCCAGATTGTCGACCGGAATTTTTTGAAGCATTTGAGAAAATGGTCGACTTAGGAACTAAACCAGAAACTAAAATTAAAATTGTTACACCAATAATTCACTTTTCAAAATCAGAAATTGTTAAAAAAGGAATTGAATTAGGGGCACCTCTACATCTTACATGGTCATGCTATCAAAATGAAGACGAAGCATGTGGAGAATGTGATAGTTGTGCATTTCGTTTACGTGGATTTCAACTTGCAGGCGTTGAAGATCCAATCCCTTACAAAACTAAACCCAAGTATGTATAACAAATTAGAATGAAGATATGAATGAAAAACAAAAAATACTCGAAACATTTCCCAATCCCAATCCAGAAAGAGATTACACTATAATTCATACAGCACCAGAATTTACTTCTCTCTGCCCTAAAACCGGTCAACCTGATTTTGCTACCATAATTCTCGAATATATTCCAGATAAATTATGCGTTGAATTAAAATCCTATAAATTTTATCTCCAGTCATATCGTAATGATGGTATCTACTTCGAAGCTGTTACAAATAAAATCTTAAACGATCTTGTTGAAGTTCTACAACCTCGCTATATGAAAATTACTGCAAAGTTTAATACTCGCGGAGGTATCCATTCTGATATTATTGCTGAATATAGAAAAGAAAAATAGCCAAAAGCTATTCATAAATAAATCAAATGAGGTCACACAATGGCTAAAAAGGTAATTAAAAAAAGCTGGGCAGAACCATTTAAAATAAAGATGGTTGAACCAGTTAAAATAACCACAAGAGAATATCGAGAAAAATGTATTAAAGAAGCTGGTTATAATACCTTTCTTCTACGTTCAGAAGATGTATATATTGATTTGCTTACTGATAGTGGCACAAATGCAATGAGCGATTATCAGTGGGCTGGTTTAATGATGGGCGACGAAGCTTACGCAGGAAGTAGAAACTTTTACTATCTGTGGGATAATGTTAAAAAATATTATGGTATGCCTTATTTCGTTCCTACTCATCAAGGAAGAGCTGCTGAACATATAATTTCAAAAATATTAATCAAACCTGGAGATTATATCCCAGGTAATATGTATTTTACTACAACAAGACTTCATCAAGAATTAGCTGGTGGAACTTTTGTAGATGTAATAATAGACGAAGCACACGATCCACAAAATAGACATCCATTCAAAGGAAACGTTGATTTAAATAAACTCGAAGATTTAATTAAAAAAGTCGGTCCCCAAAAAATTCCTTATGTAAGTATTGCTGGACCTGTTAATATGGCTGGTGGTCAACCAATATCAATGGAAAATTTGAAACAGGTTTATCAACTATCTAAAAAATATGGAATAAAACTCTGGTTCGATGCAACTCGTGCTACAGAAAATGCTTACTTCATTAAAATCAGAGAAAAAGGTTATGAGAATAAAACTATTGCACAAATACTTAAAGAAATGTGTTCTTACTTTGATGGATTATGGGTTAGTGCAAAAAAAGATTTAATGGTTAACATAGGTGGATTTCTTGCAACAAGAAATAAAAAAGTTTTTGAAGAAGCTCGCAACCTTGTAGTTGTTTATGAAGGTTTACATACATACGGTGGTTTAGCTGGAAGAGATATGGAAGCTATGGCTCGTGGAATTGAAGAGATGGTAAAATATGAAAACATTAGTTCAAGAATTGGACAAATTGAATATTGTGGCAAACAACTTGAAAAATATGGTGTGCCGCTTGTATATCCATTTGGCGGTCATGCAATTTTTCTTGATGCAAAAAGATTTTTACCACATATAAAACAAGATAATTTTCCTGCACAAACTTTAGCAGCAGAAATATATGTCGATAGTGGTGTGCGAGGTATGGAACGTGGTATTGTTTCTGCAGGTAGAGATCCCAAAACTGGATTAAATCGTTATCCTAAACTTGAATTGGTTAGATTAACTTTTCCAAGAAGAGTTTATACTCAATCTCATATCGATGTAACAGTAGAATCAATTGCTCAGGTTTATCAGGATAGAAAAAAAATAAAAGGCTTAAAAATGGTTTATGAACCTAAATATCTAAGATTCTTTCAGGCAAAATTCACTAAATTATAATTATTATTTGAAAATTTTTTATGAAATGAAAATATGTATGAAGCTCTGAAACTAAAAGAATTATTCATAGAAAGCAGAAACTCTCTCTTCAATAACAACGAACTTCTCAAAGATCCACTCAATTTCTGCAAAGAATGGAGTGTACTTGTAGAAGAATATATTTTAAAAGCTCTAAAAGGAATTAAACTTAATTGTGCAATTGCATCGGTAGGAAGTTTTGCAAGAAGAGAACTTTCTCCTTATTCCGATATAGATATAATGTTTATCTTTGAAAAAGTTGAAGGTAGTGACGAACTAATTAAAAAATGTATTACAATTTTATGGGATACTGGAATCGAAGTCTCTCATACTGTTAGAGAATTTTCTGATATTAAAAAATTCCTGAGAGAAGATCTTCATGCATTTACTCAATTTTTTGAGACAAGATTTATATGTGGAAATAAAGATGTTTACAATGAATGGAATAAAAAAGTATTGAGTTCATTAAAAAACAATAATAAAAAATTACTGATAAATGAATACTTTGAAGATACAAATCTCAGGTATCAGAAATATGGTGCTTCTGCAAAAGTTTTAGAACCAAATGTTAAATACACAGCTGGTGGATTACGAGATCTTCAGATGATTGAATGGATTTATTCTCTTAAAAATAATATAATCTTAAATACACAAAATGAAATTACACAAACAGAAACATTTATAAATATACTGAAAGAGAAAAAAATACTTGTGCCCCGTGCTGCTGCAAGATTATTAGATAGTTATAAATTTATACTTAACACACGCAATCATCTTCATCTAATTTCTGGCCATCGAAACGATCGTCTTGAGTTTTCTGACCAGGAAAAAATTGCTTATCGACATGGTTACAACGAATCGACCTGGCAGAATTATATGAAAAAATATTTTGAATCTGCAAATGTTATAAAACGTTTTGCAACAACCATGTCCAAAAGATTTATGGACGAACTTTCAAAACCAATTTCAGATTACCTTTCCATTCCACTTGACGATGACTTTAGTTTAAAAGGAGATATAATTTATCTTATAAGCAATACTGAACTTACAATGTCTGTAATCTTAAGAGCTTTTTATTATCGAGGTCTACATGATGCTCGTTTTGATGATAACTTACGATCCCAGATAATTGAAGCAGTTGTTGATCACGAAGAGGCACAAAATCTTGAAAAACAATCTTCTGTGTTTTTTAGAGAAATACTAAAACTACCAAAGAATGTCAGCAAAACTTTAATAGCAATGAATGAGCTTGGTGTACTTGGAGCATTTCTTCCCGAGTTTAAGGAGATTATAAATTTCTTCCAGCCAGGTGTTTATCATTGTTATACTGCTGACGAACATACACTTGTTGCTTTGAGTAACCTTGAAAACTTGAATTACGAAAACAATTTTCTTGGTAGACTTTTTCAAAGTATAAAAGAAAAGGATATTCTCTACCTATCAGTTATTTTTCACGATATTGCAAAACCAATAACCGTATCAGGTCATGAAATTGTTGGTGCTGAAATTGCAAACTCCGTAATGGAACGATTAGGATATGATCAAAATGAAATTCAAAAAGTTAAATTTCTTGTTCGTCATCATTTAACAATGGAACAGGTTGCATTTAGAAGAAATTTGAATGACGCTACAACTCTAAATAACTTTGCTGATATTTTCCCATCTTCCGAAATGGTTGACTTTTTATATTTACTCACTTATGCAGACTTATCTGCTGTTTCACCAGCTGTGTGGACTCAATGGAAAAGTGAACTTCTTTATGAACTCTACTATAAAACCAAGAGAATGATTGATGAAAGAATAACAGGTGAAGAACTTCTTGCATTAAGTATGGAAGAAATTATGAAAACTTCAGATATATTCGAAGATGAAGCAGTTAAAAATCATATTGATTCGATCGATGATCTTGGATATCTACAATATTTTACAGCAGAAGAAATCAATCAGCATATTGAAGAAATTGATAAAGGTTCACCTGTTTCTGTCTTTTTCAAAGAAGAAGGAGAATACACTTCAATTACAGTAATAACAAAAGACTCTGATGCATTGCTTTCCCGTCTTTGTGGTGCTCTTTCAATTAACGATCTTAATATTCACGATGCAAAAATCTTTACAAGAAAAGATGGAATTGTAATAGATAATTTTAATGTTACCGATTTCAGAACCAATCAGGTTGTAAATCCAGAAAGATATCCTAAAATATCAAAAGATATTGAACTTGCAGTAACAAACGAACTTCAAATTATTAATGAGTTCAACAGAATAAAATCAAAATGGTGGCGTCTTGAAAATAAATTCTTTAAACGAAAAGGTACTATAAAAATAGCTTTTGAAAAACACGATAAGTTTACAATCATCGATGTCTTTTCTCCAGATCGACTTGGACTTCTTTATCAAATTACAAAAAAGATGCACGAACTTGGTCTTTCAATTTACTTTGCAAAAATCAATACAAAAGCTGATGATATTGTTGACTCATTCTATGTGCTCGATAAAAACAAGAAAAAAGTCTCTGTTAATAATTATGAATTAATAAAACACGAATTAACTCAATCAATCGAAGAAATGTTATAGGTTAATTATGAACTTCATGAATAGAACAAATCCAATTGGTTTTTTCGATTCGGGAATTGGAGGTCTTACAGTTGTTAAATCTGTAATTGAACTTCTACCAAATGAAAATATTGTTTATTTCGGTGATACTGCTCGTGTACCTTATGGTAATAAATCAAATGAAACTGTAATTGAATATTCACTTCAGGCAGCAAATTTTCTTTTAAGAAAAAATATCAAACTTCTTGTGGTTGCGTGTAATACTGCATCTTCGGTTGCACTTAAAGAACTGAGAAGATTTCTTACAATTCCTGTAATTGGTATGATAGAACCTGGTTCGAAAATGGCTCTTCAAGAAACAAAAAATGGAAATATTGGAGTAATAGGAACAATCTCAACCATTAATAACAAAGCATACTCCAATCAAATAAAAAAATTAAATCCCAAAGTTAAAGTGTTTGAAAAAGCCTGTCCACTTTTTGTTCCCTTAGCAGAAGAAGGCTGGATAAATCATAAAGCAACAGAATTAATAGCCAGAGAATATTTAAAAGAATTAAAAGAAAAAAAAATTGATACTCTTGTTTTAGCCTGCACTCATTATCCAATCCTTTCTGATGTAATTCAAAAAGTTATTGGTAAAAATGTTAAACTTGTTCACTCAGGTGAACCTGCCGCAAAAATAATTGAAGAATATCTGAATGGTAGAGGTTTAAGAAATACATCGAATCAGCTTGGCAAAAGAGAATTTTATGTAAGTGATGTCCCGAATAAATTTAATGAAATAGCAGAAAGATTTTTAGGAACAAAAATTAAACATCTTTACAAAGTTGAATTAGATGAATTAACCAATGATTAATTTCTGTTGAACCTCAGATTAAAAGTTAATTGAATAACTATTCGATACTTCAGAAAAAATACTCTTAAGTCACTCTGAATGAAATGAAGAGTCTTTTTACGAAACTAAGTAGACATATTTTGCTTTACTCAATAACAAGAATCTTCTCTTTAATTAAATACCTTTATGTAATTTAAGCATTGTAATTCCGCATATTGTTTTTGCATCAACAATTTCACCTTTTTTAATTTTATCTTCAGCTTCTTCAAGAGTTAGTTCTAACAATTCCATACCTTCTTCCCCTTCTTCTCGTTGATGATCTCCTTCTTCTAAATTCTCTGCAAGAAAAATATGTAGAACTTCGTTGCAGAATCCTGGTGTTGTGTAAATTTTACCAAGCTTAATAATATTTTTAGAAGTGTATCCTGTTTCTTCCTTTAATTCTCTTATGGCACAATTCAGTGGATCTTCATCTTTATCTAATTTACCTGCAGGAAGTTCAATTATAGTTTCGTTATGAGGATAACGATATTGCTTTACAAAAATTATTTTGCCATTGTTTAAAAGTGGAACAATCACTGCCCCTCCTGGATGAACAGCAACCTGCCTTGTTGCTAAATTTCCAGAGCCATTATACTGAATATCGTCGACTTTAACACTGAATACTTTTCCTTCGAATACTATATTGCTTTTAATCATTTTGAAATTCATTAATTCCTCTACTTATTATCAATTATAAAATTACATAATTACAAAATAAACACATTATTCTACGAAATAATATTTTGTGAAATGACAAAAGTAAAAATGGAACAATGAGAAGTAAGATTTATTTTAGCAATAGAGACGTTGAGCACAACGTCTCTATATTTATACTATCATTACACTTGATTTGAAAGATAACCTTCCAGTCCCATCTGTTCAATTTGAGCTCTTTGAGTTTCTGCCCAATCAACGTGATCTTCTTCCATTTTCAAAATTTTGGTTAATAATTCTGCAGTAGATTCATCACCAACTTCTCTTGCAAGTGCAATCCCTTTATTATAAGCTTTAATAGCATCCTGCTCTGCAGCCTGATCATTATAAATAAAATCTGGCACCGATTTTCCAATTTTCATTTCTTTTAATTTGTTTACAATTGGAGTACCTTCAAGAAACAGAATTCTTTGAATTAACCATTCGGCATGATGCATTTCATCAATAGCCTGTTTTTCAATTGCTTCGTGCAATTTGTTGTAGCCCCAATTGTTACACATTTCCGAGTGAACCATATACTGACTGATGGCTGTTAATTCATCAGCTAATAAATCATTTAGAACATTGATCAATTTTTCGTTGCCTTTCATTTTTTTCTCCTAAATTTATTGAGATAAAATATTTTCGATTAGCTTTAATTCTTCTTCGGAAAAATCCAAATTGTTTAGAGTACCTACTGCATCATCAATTTGTTCAATTTTGCTTGCACCAATCAATGCAGAAGTAACGACCGGTTTTCTTAAAACCCAGGCTAATGACATTTGTGCTAATGTTTGATTTCTTTTTTTAGCGAGTTCATTTAGTTTCTTCACTTTTTCAAGTTTATCCTTTGTAATAAATTCTGGTTTTAAGAAACCCCACGGTTTTGAAGCACGTGAGCCCTGAGGTATACCATTTAGATATTTATCAGTAAGTAAACCCTGTGCTAATGGAGAAAATACGATACATCCAATACCTTCTGTTTCGAGAACATCTGTTAATCCATTTTCAATCCATCTATCGAACATATGATAACGAGGTTGATGAATAAGAAGATGATGACCCATTTGCTTAAGTATCTCTGCAGCTTTTTTGGTTTGTTCAGGATTATATTGAGAAATACCAACATACAATGCTTTTCCACTTCGAATAATTTGATCGAGTGCACCCATTGTTTCTTCAAGAGGAGTTTCTGGATCCGGTCTATGATGATAAAAAATATCCACGTAATCCAGTCCCATTCTTTTTAAACTCTGATCTAATGAAGCAATTAAATATTTACGAGAACCCCAGTTACCGTAAGGACCAGGCCACATATCCCATCCTGCTTTTGTAGAAATCACCATTTCGTCGCGATAACTTTTAAAATCTTTTTTTAGTATAATACCAAAATTTTCTTCAGCAGAACCATAGGGAGGACCGTAATTATTTGCTAAATCAAAATGAGTAATACCTGAATCAAAAGCACGACGAATAATTGCTCTCCCATTTTCAAATACATCCACACCACCGAAATTATGCCATAGACCAAGTGAAATTGCCGGAAGTTTTAAACCACTTTTTCCACAACGGTTATATTTCATTGATTCATATCTTTTATCGGATGCTAAATAATTCAATTTTTACCTCTGTTTTTTAGGGAAATAACAATACAAAGATAAACTAAATTTTTTTTAAATATTAGTGTGATTTACATGGAATTAGAAAGGGATTTATAATTTTACCATACACAATTTCACTTCATTAATGTATGAATTCAAATTTAGATTTACTTATTAGACTTCTGATATTGTAGAAAGAAGACTTATTTTTAATTCTTTTCATTTTATAGCTATTAATTTATTTATTCATGTTTAATTAAAATTGCTAAAACCTGACTAACATTCTTTCCCGATTAAATAATTTTATTGAAATTTTTGAGAATACAATACTTGTAATTAAAGTAAAAACAAAAAGAAATATCAAATACCTATTGTAAAAAATGAGTGTGCCATTACTTATTAACACAAAGAAAACCATAAAAGGGGATAATACGAGAGTCGCTACGAACTGAGATGTTTGATACTTATTTACCAAACACGAAATAGTAATGGCTACAATATTAATAAAATAAGATATAACTGGAATTAAAATAAAAATAGAAAAAAGCCATTTCAGGCTAAATAAGTGAGACAATAAAAACCTATAATTATAATAGTATGAAACTATGAGAGTAGAGAAATAAAAAAACCAGATTATAATAATTGTTGTAATTAAACTAACTAAGATTTTTCCCAAAAGAATTTCAAAATCCGTAATTGGTAGTGAAAATAAATTCTCTATGGTTCTTTCCTCTTTTTCCTTAACTATAAAATCAATAGTTAAAAACATAGGAATAATAAATGACATCACTAAAAGATAATTTAAAAGTTTTATATCTGTAAGCATGATAATTATGAGATTATTATTATCGAGTAAAGGATTTTGCTGACGATATAAACTAAGTAATTCAGAATAATTATTTACTTGGATACTTTGATAATCGACAATGGTTGGCAATATAAACATTAAAATAATTATCATAAAACCTGGTAATAAGAAAAGTAATCTTAGCTTATTAACTTTTATCTGGTGCATAAAAATTATTTTAATATTATTTATCTTCATGTTATTATCTTTTTATATAATTCTTCGATATTTATTCCTTGAGAATTATTTTCTTGAGTTTTTCGAATGTCCGAAACTATTTCTCCTTTCTTCAAAAAAATATATCTGTTACATAGTTGCTCTAAATCGCTTAATATATGACTGCTAAAAATTATTATTTTGTTATTATTACTAAAATTCTTTATGGTTTCTCTAATAGTAATTCTAACTCCTGGATCAAGAGCATTGAATGGTTCGTCTAAAATCAAAATATCTGGATTGTGTATTATAGATTTAATGAACAATAATAATTGCTTCTGTCCCTTTGAAAAAGCTCCGACTTTTTTATTCAGGTTTAGATTATATTCATTCAGTTTATTCAAAATATCTGTTCGGGTTATATTATTAAAAAAACCAGCATAAAAACTTAGGTTTTCAAATGCATTTAATTTATTATAAAAGCCGGATTCTTCAGGCATATATCCAATAATTCTTCTAAAATTTTCTGGATTTACAAAGACATCATTCCCTTCAAAAGTGATAGTACCACTATCAGGTTTGTAAAGGGTTGCAAGTAATCTTAGTAATGTAGTTTTTCCTGCACCATTTGGTCCAATCAGCCCTACTATTTCACCTTCGGATAAAGTGAAATTAATATTTTTCAATATAAGTGTATTATTTAAATATTTATCTACCTTAAATAATTCTAAAATCATAAGTTTATTTATTTTTATTAAATAAATTCAATAACTCCTATTATGCATCGGTGCTATATTTTTTATTAACCGTGCAATTGCATATCCAGCACAAAATGCAGTGAAAAAAATACCTGCTGAGTTAGCAACAACAACATCTTTAATGGACGACAACAATATCACTCCAGATTGCGCAATCGGTATCCAGAAGATTACCAACATTAATATTAGCTAATACTTCGATATTTGTTATTTCTTTCATATGAACCTTCTTTAAAATGGACTATTCTTTGGAAAAAAGGAACCTACTAAAGACCGATTGCAAAGGCTCCTAAGCCACCAGCAATGCCAACTGCAGTTACTAAAACCATAGCCCCCCAAGCTAATCGCTCGCCCCATTTATTTCCTGAATTTCTTCTACATTTAGTTCTTTCATCCCTCCATTAATTCGATAATTTCTTCCTATCTTTTAGCAGGAAATATGAAGTATAAATTCCAACAAGGCTCATTACTATAAAAGCTCCCATTTTGATAAATAGTTCTGCATCTTTGACAAAAAATAATACAAACATAAAAGCAAGAAAATAAACTGTGTTTAATGCTAAATATCCAGGAATACTTGTGGGGAAATATTTATTATTAACATTATACTTTTCTCCAACATAAATTGAAATGATCGCACTTAACAATGGAATAATCCCTGGAATAATTCCCATTTCTCTCCGTGCAAAATATAATATCATCAAAGTAGATATTGATGTTGCTATAAAAAGCCAGAATAAAATATGAAATAAGTTTTTCTTAGAACTCATTTCATTCTCCCTAAAAATTAATATAACATATAATTATAAATTATTGTGTTCATCATCTCGCAAATTACGGGAAAGGATATATTACAACCATAGTATTTGAGAATTGTTAATAAAAAGGGAGAATCACAATCCGTTTTTTCACATTGTCTTACCAATGGATATTTTATGATCTTTAAGCCCTCAAGAAAAGTCATTTAAACCTCTTATATAACAACTTTTCTTCTACTGAAAATTTACGATATCATGAAGATATATCAAAAAAAATTTTCTAAATAATATTTTTTCTAATTTGTATTAAGTTTGTTAATACATACAATTCATGTTATACATCTTTACAAGAAAATGTAAAATGCTTTTATACTCATTTGCAAAATATTTTAATCTATTCCCCAATTCTTTAAAAGCATTCACTCATAATATTGCATCAATTCATGTCCAAGAAATTTTATTACTGCTGTTATAACTCCAAGATCATCAAGATAACCAATTAGTGGTGCTAAATCTGGAATTGTATCAATAGGACTGATAAAATAAATCAACGCACCAATGACAATTGATTTACGATACCATGGAACACTTTTATCTTTCATGTATCGGTATAATGCTCTTACATCTTTGGCAAATCGAATTTTGTTGCCAACTTTTTCTAACTTTGTCCATAAACTTTCTTCAATGAAACTTTCTTTTTCTTGAAATTCTTTTTCTGAATTAACTGTGCTTAATTCTTTTAAATCCCTATCATAAAATTCGTATGCCATATTTATTTCTCCTTATAATTTTCAAACCAATCAAAAACAGTTTTCCACCACAAAAGTGAATTTTGTGGTTTAGTTACAAAATGATATTCATCAGGGAAGTATAATAATTTACTTGGAACACCTTTTCTCTGCAATGTTGTAAACAGTTCAAAAGCCTGTCCTTCTGGTACTCTAAAATCATTTGCTCCATGAATTACTAAAGTTGGAGTTTTAAAATTTTCTGCATAACGATGTGGCGACCACAACTCATATAATCTTCTATTTGTCCAGGGTGTACCATTAAATTCCCATTCAGGAAACCAGAGTTCTTCTGTAGTGCCATACATACTTTCTAAATTATAAACACCTGCATGAGAAACAAGAGCATTAAACCTATCTGTATGACCAAGAATCCAGTTAATCATGTAACCACCATAAGATGCACCAGCTGCAAAGATATTTTTTGAATCAATAAATTTGAAATTATCAATTGCAAAATCGCAAGCATTCATCAAATCGATATAAACTTTTCCGCCCCAATCACCAGAAATTTCATCAACAAACTTTTGTCCATATCCTGTACTACCACGTGGATTTGGTGCAACCACAACATAACCTTTAGCAGCAAATAATTGTAGATTCCATCTATAATGAAAATCATCTGACCAGTGTCCCTGAGGACCGCCATGTATCAAAAATATCATGGGATATTTCTTTTTTGAATCGAAGAATGGAGGTTTAATTAAAATTGATTGAACTTTTGCACCTTGAGCACCTTCAGACCAGAAAGTTTCTGGTTCATTAAATTGAATTTGTGAAAGTAATTCTGAATTTAATTTTGTTATTTGTTCAATTCCACCACCATTTGTTTTAAGTGCAAATATTTCAGAAGGCATTGTTGTTTTCTGACGTTTGAAAAATATCAATTCTCCATTTGGAGACATTATCATATCTTCGTTAACACCATCTTTCACAAAAGTTAATAAATCTCCAGTTTCAACATTTAATCTATATATGGAATTATAAATTTGATTTGCAGCATCAAAGTAAATGTATTTACCATCAGGTGACCATAAAATTTGACCAACTGATAGATCTATTTTTTCTGTTAAATTTCTCAACTTGCCAGTAGCTCTATCATAAAGAATAATATTTTGTTTATCAGCTTCAAAACCGGCACGACTCATCGAACGAAAAGCAATATATTTACCATCGGGAGAATAAACAGGTTGATTATCATTTCCTTTACTTACAGATATTTTTTTATAAGGGGCTGGTTTTCCTTTTTTTATATCAGAGACATTAATAATAAAAACATCATTGTTTGTACTTGTTGCAATAACTTTATCCATATTCATCACAAATGCAATTTCTTTACCATCAGGCGAAAAAGTATAATCCTGATTACTTCCTAAATCAATCGGAGGAATATCAAATTTTGTATTTAATATTAAATCGTAATATTCATTCTTTTCAATATCATAAAGAAAGAGATGACTTCTTTTCTCGTCTCTCCATCTATTCCAGGCACGAAACATCAATTCATCAATTATTTTTGCTTTTATTTTACTTGCTTCTTTTTCTTTATCTTTCTGTTCATTGCACTCCTGATCAATGCAATCTGGATAAACTTCTGATACAAAAAGGATTTTCTTTCCATCTTTTGACCAGATTAATCCAGATGCACCTGTATAAAAGTTTGTAAGTTGAACATCATTTTTACCATTTAAGTCGCATAACCAGATATTGTTTTTATACTCATAAGCAATTGATTTTCCATCCGGTGAAAATTTTGGATTGCTTTCATTTTCATCAGATGTTTTAAGTGGTCTTAAATTTTTTCCATCGCTATCTATTAACCATATATCAGAATTCCCTTTATTTTTTTCGATGTCATAAGTTGTAACTGTAAATGCAATTATCTTTCCATCGGGAGATAAATCAAAACTTCCTATTCTTTTCATTGCCCACAGGTCTTCTGGAATCATTGCTCTTTTTTGCTGAGCAAATGATATATTAACTAACATTAAAACCAAAAACATAATTCTAATGGAAACTTTCATAAATACCCCGCATTGAATTTTTATCTGATTAAAATTATAAAAAGATGATTGCAAAAGGAATAGTTATTTTGATTTGAAGTGTAAATAATGAAATAAATTTATTTTATCAATAGACTAAAAGATTGTATTAATTCAAGTAAGTAATTCTTCGTCTCTATAAAGAAGGAGAATGGCAGATTGGTTTACGATTACGAATTTTTGTTTTTCAATTTCAACTTCAATTGCATCTTTGCGAAGGAATAATGCAAAATCGCCTTCTTTAGCTTGAAGCGGGAAATACTTTATTGATTTTCGCTCTTTCCAGGGCTCATCATCATCAACAGGAATACCAATAGGATACCCGGGCCCAACTTTAATAACATAACCCCCCTGTACTTTTTCTTTTTCATGAACACCTGGAGGTAAATAAAGACCGCTATTGGTTCGTTCCAGATTTTCCTCTGGTTTAATTAGAACCCGATCTCCAACTATTATTATTTTATCTGTGTTAATCAATGTAAACTTCTTTTATATTTCGTATACAAAAATATAAAAGTTCATTTATCTCATCAAATGAGTAATCTAATGAAAGATTTTTGGAATAGCAGATATTCACAAACTGAATATATTTATGGTAAAGAACCAAATGAATTTTTAAAAATTGAATTACAAAAAGTCAAGCCCGGAAAAATTCTATTCATTGGAGAAGGGGAAGGAAGAAATGCTGTATATGCTGCTAAACTTGGCTGGGAAGTAGACGCAGTTGATTTCAGTGAAGAAGCTAAAAACAAAGCACTTCAACTTGCAAAAGAAAATAATGTAATAATTAATTACACAACTAAAGATCTTGCCGATTTTACGCCAAAAACAAATTACTACGATGCTGCTGGTATTTTTTATTTACACTTAAATGAAGACTTAAGAAAATCTGTTAATAAAAAAATTATCGAAGCATTAAAACCAAATGGAAAAGTCATTCTCGAAGTTTTTGAGAAAGAGCAAATTAAATATAATTCTGGTGGCCCTAAAGACGAATCTCTCCTTTATTCCCTCGAAGATATAACAGAAGACTTTATAGAACTTGATTTTGAAATATTCGCCAAAGAAAAAATATCCTTAAACGAGGGCTCTGCTCATCAGGGAGAAGCAGTTGTAATTAGATTTGTTGGCATCAAACCATTATTCCCAGATATCCACATATAGAAGAAACTCTGGAAACTAATATTTGATACTTTAGTTTCTTTATTTATATATTTCTCACAACAATAATTATTCATTCACTTAGATGAATGTAAAAGAAAAAATATTAAACCACGCCGAAGAAATCTTTTTTCTGAATGGATTTCACAAAATAACAATGGATGAATTTGCATCTTCACTTAAGATGAGTAAAAAAACAATTTATAAATATTTCCCTTCAAAAGAAGATCTGGTAAAAGCAACAGCTCATTCATTTATGCAAAAAATTAAAAGTGAAATAGAAAGTGTAGTTAACAGTAAACATCACTCAATAGAAAAAATTGTTGCTATAGTTAATATCATAAAAAACATTGGCTTACATAAAATGAGTGAAAAATGGTTAGAAGATTTACGACATCATCAACCATCTTTGTGGAAAGAAATCAATTCTTTCAGAACAAAGATGATAAACAAAAACATATCAATAATATTTCATCAAGGCGTAAAAGAAGGTTATATCATTGACGTGCCTCATCAAATAATAATAAATATCTTTATGAGTTCAGTTCAATCAATTGTAAATCCAGACTTTATAATGAACAACAACTTTTCTATAAGCGAAGCAATCGACTCAACACTAAAGATACTAATTAATGGAATACTCACAGAAAAAGGGAAAAAGGTTTATAATAAATTAATCAAGAATAAAATGCAGGTTCAAAATGATTCCGATGAAGAATAATTCTTTAAGACAACTTTTGAGAAAAAGTTTAATATCACTTTACATATTTTCACTTTTATTTATTTACAATTGTAATAATAAAAATGAAAATTACATTGAAGAATCTGGCACAATCGAGGCAACTGAAGTAACTCTTAGCTCGCAGGTGGCTGGAAAAGTAATTAAAATACTCAAAGACGAAGGAGATAAAATTTTTGCTGGAGATACAATTTTAATAATTGATCAAGAATCATTATTGCTACAATTAAAACAGGCAATTGCAAATAGAGATATTGCAAAAGCACAATATGAATTGTTATTAAAAGGGGCACGCAAAGAAGATATAAAACAGGCAGAAGAATCATTAAAACAAGCAGAAGCAAATTTCATTCTTGCTAAAAATGATAGAGATAGAATGGAAAGTTTGTATCAAACCAATTCAATTAATAAAAGACAATATGAAGAAGCTATAACACGATATGAAATTGCTCTTGCCCAATTGAATTCTGCTAAAGAATTATATAATAAAATTAAAAACTATGCACGACCAGAAGAAATTGCTCAGGCAAAAGCAAACTACGAAAGAGCTTCTGCTTCGGTGGAAATGATAGAAAAAAATATTCGTGATTGTTATGTGATTTCTCCTATAAATGGATTCATTGTAAAAAAGTTTGTAGAAGTTGGAGAAAATGTTTCAATGATGTCTTCTCTTGTAAAGATATCTGATTTGTCCGAAGTAAAATTATCAATTTATGTTTCTGAAACAGATCTTGGAAAAGTTAAACTTGGTCAAAAAGCGGAAATTAGAGTCGATTCTTTTGATAAAGTTTTTAATGGAACTGTGATCTACATTTCACCAGAAGCAGAATTCACTCCAAAAAACATTCAAACAAAAGAGGAGCGTACAAAATTAGTTTTCGAAGTAAAAATAAAAATTCAAAATCCAGATTTTGAACTCAAAGCAGGAATGCCCGCAGATGCAAAAATTTACTTTTAATATTAATACAAAAGATTATTCGACTTTACAATAAAATTATTAAACAAAAAGCTCTACATTTAAACACTAACTTTGAACTAAAAAACTTTTGGCAAAAATAATCATATTAATATGAGCATTATTCAGGTAACCAATTTACACAAATCATATGAAACACTTAAAGCTGTAAACGGCATCTCTTTTTCAATTGAAAAAGGAGAAATGTTTGGTCTTGTTGGACCTGATGGAGCAGGTAAAACAACTACAATTAGAATTTTATGTGGATTAATTAAGCAAGATGAAGGTGTTGTTTTATTAATGGGAAAAGATATACTTAAAGAAAAAAAAGAAATTCAAAATAATATTGGTTACTTATCACAAAAATTCAGTCTTTATGGAGATCTAACAGTAGATGAGAATATTGAATTTTTTGCAGAAATACACGATGTAAAAGATTATAATCAAAGAAGAGATGAACTTTTAGAATTCACAAGATTAAAGCCATTTCGAAAACGACTTGCAGATCAATTATCTGGTGGAATGAAACAAAAACTCGCACTGGCTTGCAGTCTTATACATAAACCCCAAATTTTATTTCTTGATGAACCAACAACAGGAGTCGATCCAGTTTCAAGACGTGATTTCTGGAAAATCTTGTCTCAACTTCTTAAAGAAGGAATAACAATTCTTATGACAACTCCATATTTAGACGAAGCTGAAAGATGTAACAGAATTGCGTTGATGAATAAAGGAAACATCATTGCACTTGATTCTCCAATCAAATTAAAAGAAAAAATTAATAAACAAGTAATTGAGATTGTTTGTAATCCGATAAGAAATGCATATAAACTCTTAAAAGAAAAATTCAGTCTGGAAGTTCAACTTTTTGGGGATAGAATAAATATTATATCAGATAAATCTTTTGATTACGAAAAAATTATTGATTTTCTAACTCAAAATGGAATTGAAATTATAGATAAAAGAATAACAACTCCATCACTCGAAAATATTTTTATGCATTTAATAAAATAGGAATATAATTTGTGCATCAACTTAATAGATAAGATTCTAAAGCTTTAAAAACTTTTTCTTTTGGCATTTGTTCACCAGTCCAGATCTCGTATGACTTAGCTCCCTGTTCAACAAACATTTTCAGTCCAGTAATAATACTTGCACCTTGAGATTCAGCAATTTTTAGTAACTTAGTTTTTACTGGAGTATAAACTACATCAAAAACTATTTGATCTTTAGTAAAAGATTCTGGAATTGTAGTTGCTGCATCATCAACATCTGGATACATTCCAATTGATGTTGTATTAACAATCAATTTAGAATTTCTGAATACATCAACCAGATCGGGGGGCACTAAGGGATAAGATTTTATATTAGAGAAAAGCATTTTAGTTGAAAAATAATCTTTCAAAGATTCTGCTAATTGTTCAGTACGATTAACAATATTAATTCTTTCTACTTTGAAGTTTCGAATTAAAGAATAAATAACACTTCTCGAAGCACCACCAGCTCCTATAACAGTTACAGTTGCACCCTGCAAATCATCTTTATAAGGAAGTAATGATTCTATAACACCAAGAACATCTGTATTATAGCCTCTTAAAATTCCATCATCGTTTACAATTGTATTTACAGCACCAATAATACTTGCTTCTTCAGAAATATCTTTTAGATGAGGTAATACTTTTTCTTTTAATGGAATTGTAACATTAAATCCTTTAATACCGAGAGCAATCATACCCCTTAATGAATCTTTAAGAGCTGATGGGGGCACATCAAAAGGCAAATAAATATAATTGAGTCCCGAGAGTTCAAATGCAATATTATGCATCAAAGGAGAAAATGAATGCTTAATTGGATGACCTATAACACCTACAATTTTGGTATTATGATTAAATTTATTTTGAATTTGCATGGCATTCTTCAAGATTTGTTTTCTTCAAGTAATTTTATAAACAGCTTTGAAGATTTAACATCGGGATAATCTCTTGAAAATTCATTTTTAATTTCAGGATCAATTTCAAAAGCTTTTTTAAGAGATTCGATTGCCTGTTGTGTTTGATTTAGAAGAAAATAAATTTTAGCCTTGCTATAATAAATTCCTGCATAGGCTGGTTTTAATCTCAAGCACTCATCATATGCTGCTAAAGATTCAATCCATCTACCCATTTCAAAAAATGTTTCTGCAAGTTTATACCATGCATTAAAGTTATCTGGATTAATTTCTATTGCCTTTTTATAACTTTCTACAGAATCCTGTAACTTACCAAGTGAATATTCAAGATCTGCTTTAGCATACCATGCATCTTCTGCATCAGAAGTTAATGAAATAGCTGTATTGAAATCTTTAAGTGCCAGTTGATATTTACCTATAGAATCATAACAATATCCACGTGAAAGATATGCTTCGTAATATTCTGGATCGATTTTAATTGCTTCGTTATAACATTTAATAGCATTATGAAATGAACCCATCTCTTCGTAGGTTTGTCCCAGATTGTACAGAATTGTTTCATCATTGGGATCTAAGTCATAAGCTCTTTTATAAGCATGCAAAGCATCGTTATATTTACCCAATTTGAAATATGCATAACCACAATTAAACCAGGAGCTGGAAAAATCTTCTTTTAAAGCAATTGAAAACTCAAAAGCATCTATAGCTTTTTCCCATTGTTCCAATCTTAAGAGTACTATTCCTTTATTGTACCATGCAGTATAACTATCTGGTTCAAAATTAAGGTAAGTATCATAAGCATTAAGAGCTTCTGTTAGCTTATCAGAATTTTCGTAGCAATAGCCCAATTCGTACCAGGCTTCAATAAACGAAGGATCAATATCCAGTGCTTTTTTGAAATAATTGATTGCTTCTTCAAACTTTTCTTTCCTTTCATACAAAAGTCCAAGACTATATAAAGTCTCTTCGTTATTAGGTTCTATAGAAAGAGCTTTATTAAGAGATTCTATGGCTTCTTCGAACATACCAAGATTATCTTCTGTAATTGATAAATTTACATACGATTCAACATCGTTTGGATTAAGAGACAAAGCTTTTTGAAAACATTTATATGCTTCTTCAAATTCAAAAGAATTATTTAAGAAAATTCCTTTAAATTGCCACATATCTGCATTGTAAGGGGCAATTTCTAAAACTGCATTTGTCAAATATAGACCGTCTTCAATGTAATCGTACTCAAGACAAAGCTGAATTGTCTCTTCAATCAAATCCAGATTGGATAATACCTGCCCATCTTCAACATAATTTCTGCATAATTCAATCTTAGATTCAATTTCTTCTTCGCTTATGTATGAATCACTATCATCAAAATAATCTTCAGAAAAATTCATTTAGACTCCTTATAAATTCAATGGAAAATGTATTATTAAGCTATATTAAAATCAAGTTGATTTTGTAGAATAAAATTTAGTATAAAGAATTAAACTCAAAAAGTTAATTTTTAGAGAAAAATTATGCTATTTCAATTTTAATAACAAGCTGGCAGGTATTAAATTATAGTTTCCAGTTTTTTTTGAGAGAACAGAAGCACTCCATCTGAAAACTCAAGAGTATAAGTTGTTACTTCTTTATTAAATTTTTCTCGATAAACATTTTTAATATAATCAATAAATTTTTCAGAACATTCTTTTCTAACTATATGATACGAACTTCTTATTGATGTGCAACTAATCATTTTCGAACCTATAACACAATCATTTTCAGCAGATTTTGAAATAATATAATTCAGGTTATCATTGCTCAATTCATAATCTTCTGCCATACTCCAATGAGATTCAAATATAAATTTACCAAACTCAGTAAGTGAATTGTTTTTAATGCTATTAATTGCTTTTTCCACTCGCTCTCTTTCTTTAACATTATATAAAACTCTATTAAAAATTCTTCTTGGAATCATATGATAATGTTTTAATAAAAATTCAAGTCCTACATCACGTAGATTTTTAATCCCCCAGATATAAAGTCTTAAACCTTTTACTCCAACTTCACATTCTTCTATTCTTTCGTTACATATATTTAATGGATTTAATATTTTCTCGTGAGTATCAACAATTACAATTTCAAAATTCTTTTTTACTGGAATAGTATTAAATTCTTTCTTCCGCAGGTCATGAAAAAAGAGTTTATTCTTTTTGGAAAACATTACAGTATAATAATGAGTTGGATTAGATATTTTCCCGATCAGATTCAATTCATTTTGATGTATTAGTTCAAAGAGCTTTTCAGCTTCAATTTTTAATCTAAATGATTTTTTTAATGCCATAATAAAACCAGTTTCCATTGAAGAATATTTTCCGATCCCGATACAATCAGGTACTTCTGAATAATAGATACACTCAAAACCAGAATTGATTAAATTATTTTTCTTAAGAATTTTTATAAGACCAACATGATACTTGAAATCAATCTCTTTTACTTCAGGAATATCGCTTAATGTAAATTCAATTTTATTATTATTCTCTGCATTGACAATTTTTACGTAATTGTCTTTTCTTTTTCTTAATATTAAAATCGTGTATTTATTAAGGGCTACAGATAATAAAATACCATCGTTATAATGAGTGTGATCTCCTAAGAGCATTAGGCTTACAGGTGTAATTGCAAAGACAGTCCCATTTGAATTTTCAAATACTTTTTCAAATTCAGATTTTAATGATAATATTTTTTCAGAGTGCTTTTTTTCTACTAATACGTCATCAAATATTCTCATTGTTCTACCTTGAATTATTTATTACAGAGCATAGAATATTTTTGTCTTATTAATATTTGCAAAACAAGATTTTTTTAAATGGCAATTATAAGAAAATCTTGATTTATTGGGAATTTTTTTAAAAAAAATAAAAGCTAAATTAATAAACACAAATGAATTGAAAAAATAAATGAGTAGCCAAAAGGAGAATAATATCAGGCTCTTAAATTAATGAGCCTGTTTTAATACTGCTCCTGTAACAGGTTTTAGTTCAATTTTTTTTGAGACTTTATATAAGGGCTTTATACCTGCAAAGTTTCCGTCTACCAGCACATCCCAGTTACCATCAGGAAGTGGGAATTCAAGATTTTTATTTTGTTCTGGATTAAAAAGAACTATGGAATACTCATTTCTATCTTTTATTAAATAAGAAAAAGCAAATTCGCTTTCATAATGGTCATAAAATGAAATTTCAACATCTTCTGTTTTTCTAAATGCACTGCAGGTTTTTCTCAATTGAATTAATCCTTTATAATAATCAAACAATTCTTCATTAAGTTCTTTATGAAAGTAATTTATATAATTAGTTGAATTATCTTTATTGTAGGAATTAAAATCGATTTCATTTTTGTGTTTATCGTGTGCTCGACTTCTAAAAGATATAATTTTACTGCGTGCAAATTCCTGTCCTTCATGAATCATAACAATTCCCTGAGAAGTAAAAAGAAAAAGGGCTGCCAGTTTACTCAGCTTCAATTGTTCTGGAGAAAGTTTTATGAATTTATTGATGTTTTTAATTTTTCCTCCGAATGCCAATTTATTTGTTGCAATTCTTATAAAATCACCGAGTGTATAACCGTCATGAGATTCAAGATAATTAACAGAGTGTTCCTGTTTATAAAAAATTCCAGATCCTTCATTTTTCAATGTTCCTTTGACATAACTTTTTATTTTTTCTCTGGAATTGTTCTCATACCATTTACCAAAAATCCATCCTAACCCTGTAAAAGGATTTTCACCTTTAATACCATTTCTTATTTGATCATTCCACGCTGCAAAATTTTTTTCAGAAAATTCTTTTAGATTATATTTATTTCCACCCCATGCTTCTGCAATTAAAATTACATCTGGATTTAATTTTCTGGTTTCTTTACTTATTGTTTCTATAGTTTCCCAATCAATTAAAGAACCTAAATCGAACCGAAAACCATCGATATGATATTCTTTCATCCAGTATAGAAGACTATCAATAATTAATCTTCTTACCATTGGTCTTTCGGTTTTCAAATCGTTACCACATCCACTTTGAGAAATAAATCCACCATTTTCATCCAGACGGAAGTAATAATCCTTATCAATTTGCTTTAGATTCCCGAGTTCGTATTGAGAAAGATGATTGAAAACAACATCCATAATTACAGCTATTCCTTCTTTATGAAAAGCTTTGACAACATTTTTAAATTCATTTATTTGCTTTCCATCTTTTCCTATCCATTTATTCCATCTAAAATTAGTTTCAGTATAATATGATGCAGGTGCAAAGAACGATGCCGTCATATAGCCCCAATGATTTCTTTCATAAGGATTCCATGCATTATAAAAACCTCTTTTTAAAACACGATACGGAGCTTCGCAATAACCAAATTCGTGAACTGGCATAAATTCAACTGCATTTACGCCAAGTGATTTGATATACTCAATTCCTCCTTTAATTCCTTTTTCTATTAAACCTGCATAAGTTCCTCTCTTCTTTGCTCCAGAAGATTTATGAGCTGTCATGTCACGTATATGCATTTCATAAATAATTAAATCACGCCAATCAATTTTCTGCCATGAAGTTTCTTCCCAATCATAATATTCATCTTTCAAAACAATTGATAATCTCGGATTAAAATAAGAAGTGAAAGTTGTTATAGCTTTAGAATAAGGATCAATACAAATTGGTTTATATGAATTAGCTAAATCTTCTTCAGGATGATAAACTTTATAACCATAATATTTTTTATTAAGATCTGAGTTTATTTCAATTTCCCAGACGCCATCATTATCTTTAGTCATAAAATATTCTTTGGGAATTTGATCTTCTGGATTATTGAAAAGGCACAATCTTACTTGACTTGCAGAAGGAACAAAAATTCTAAAGATAGTGTTACCATTTTCTACAAACGAACCAAGTTTCTTATCCGAAAAGAGTTTATCTAAATCAAGATCTCTTTTTACGAGAGAAGAAATTGATGCTTCAGCTATATTTTCTTTTCTTTCTATTACAAACAAAATAATTGGTACATTAGTTATTGAAAAATCCTACTGATATTATCGCCATCTGACAATAAATCTTTTGGCTGGTGTAAAAATTTTTCTCTTTTTTCAATAAGTAATCAATAATTCTGTTTCGATAAATTAATCTAAGCTTAATTTTAGATTCTATATTTTTCTAATTAAGCCAAATATTATCAATAAAACAATTATCAATTTCATAATTTTTATTATTATAATAAAACCTTACAGTCCAGGAATTATAAAAAGTAACAGATTTTCGTTAAAAATCATTTTTTTATTATGGCATTATTTCTGAGATATAAGAATGTTATGTTAACAATCCAAGGTTGTAATTTATGCCAATACACACAATTGATTTAGCAATTATTATAATTTACTTTGTTATAATATTAATAATAGGAATATTAGTCTCTAAAAGGGCTATTAAAGACATAGGTTCATATTTTCTTGGTAGTAATACTCTTCCATGGTGGATACTTGGAATATCAAATGCATCGGGAATGTTTGATATAACTGGAACGATGTGGCTTGTATATTTATTATTTGTTTATGGACTAAAGAGTGTATGGATTCCATGGTTATGGCCAATATTTAATCAAATTTTTCTAATGGCTTATTTATCAATCTGGTTAAGGCGTTCAAATGTAATGACTGGAGCTCAATGGATTGAGACCAGATTCGGTAATGGAAAAGGAGCTCATCTTGCTCATTACATTGTAGTATGTTTTGCATTGGTAAGTCTTGTAGGTTTTATAGCATACGATTTTAAGGGGATTGGAAAGTTCGCAAAAATTTTCCTCCCATGGGATTTATCGCCAGATACATATGCAGTAATATTAATGAGCATAACAGCAATTTATGCAGTAAAAGGGGGCATGGTCAGTGTAGTTGCAACAGAAGTTCTTCAATTTCTGGTAATGACAGTTGCATCGATTACTGTTGGTATTGTTGCAATGAATATGGTATCGCCAGAAGCATTAAATGCTGTTATTCCACATGGCTGGAAAAATATTTTCTTCGGATGGCATTTAAATCTTGATTGGTCTGGAATAATGGATTCTGTCAATCAAAAAATTGCACAGGATGGTTACGAACTTTTTACAATTTTTATGATGATGGTATTATTTAAAGGCATACTGGTTAGTGCCGCAGGTCCAGCTCCAAATTACGATATGCAAAGAATACTTGCTACTAAAAATCCCAAAGAAGCTGCTAAAATGAGCTGGTTTGTATCTGTTGTTCTCTTTTTCCCAAGATATATGATGATTTCAGGATTAACTATTCTTGCTTTAGTATTTCTTATGCCAGATCTAAAAGCTATGGGTACAAATATCGACTTTGAAATGGTATTACCATTAGCATTAAGAAAATTAATTCCTGTAGGACTTATTGGTGTATTACTGGCTGGACTCCTTGCAGCTTTTATGTCAACTTATGCTGCAACAATTAATGCTGCACCAGCATATGTTGTTAATGATATTTATAAAAAATTTATAAACCCAAATGCTCCAGCAAAGAAATATGTAAGATTAAGTATAATTGTTTCTGCTTTCTTTGTTCTTCTGGGATTCATTTTTGGAATACTCGCACAATCTGTTAATCAGGTAACATTATGGATTGTTAATGGTTTATGGGGTGGTTATACTGCAGCAAATGTACTTAAGTGGTACTGGTGGAGATTAAATGGTTATGGATATTTCTGGGGTATGGTAATTGGAATTGCATGTGCTTTATTGATGCCTGTATTATTCCCAAGTTTACCTGCACTAAATGCTTTCCCGTACGTTCTTGCAGTCTCAATTCTCGGTTGTGTATTAGGAAGTTATTTAACAGAACCCGAACCAGACGAAGTATTAATGAAATTTTATGTGAGAGTTCGTCCCTGGGGTTTATGGAATCCAATTAAAAAGAAAGTTGAACAGCGATTCCCTGAATTTAAATGTGATGCCAATCCGAAAAGAGATCTTTTTAATGTAGTTATTGGAATAATATGGCAAACAACACTCCTTGCTGCACCAATGTATCTTGTAATCAAAGAATATACTTGCTTGGTTATAACACTTTCCATCACTTTGATTACATCAATAATTCTAAAATTTACATGGTGGAATAAATTAGAAGAAATTGCAGGTGAAAAAACAGAGAAATTCTATCAAGAGCTTGCAGATAAAATTTAATTTATATGATAATATGATAAAACATTAAAGGGAGTTTTTATAAATGACTAAAAAACAATTTAATGAACGTTTGAAAGCTTTACTTGAAGAACACAATAAATTAATAAAACGTAAAAATGTAAAACTACCAAAAAGCAATGGGATCTTTTATCGTTACAAATATCCTGTGTTAACTGCAGAACACACACCAATTTTCTGGCGTTACGATTTAAATTATGAAACCAATCCTTATCTAATGGAAAGAATGGGAATAAATGCAACATTTAACTCGGGTGCAATGGAATTTAATGGCAAAATTGTTTTAGCTGTACGAGTTGAAGGTGTTGATAGAAAATCTTTTTTTGCAATTGCAGAATCGCCAAATGGAATTGATAATTTTAAATTCTGGGATTATCCTATAATTATTCCAGAAACAGATAATCCAGATACAAATGTTTATGATATGAGACTGGTTAAACATGAAGACGGCTGGATTTATGGAATCTTCTGCACAGAAAGAAAAGAT
Source organism: Rosettibacter firmus (assembly GCF_036860695.1). Classification (NCBI taxonomy): domain Bacteria; kingdom Pseudomonadati; phylum Ignavibacteriota; class Ignavibacteria; order Ignavibacteriales; family Melioribacteraceae; genus Rosettibacter; species Rosettibacter firmus. The sequence continues at coordinate 1,296,043 of NZ_JAYKGJ010000001.1, forward strand.
CCAGCTGCTCCTTCTACGGATACATCTTCAGCAATTGCTCAGGCAGGTATTGTAAGAACAAAAGATTTAATTAACTGGGAAAGATTACCAGATCTAAAAACTAAATCTCCACAACAAAGAAATGTTGTTCTTCACCCTGAATTTGTCAACGGCAAATATGCTTTTTATACACGTCCCCAGGATGGATTTATTGAAACAGGAAGTGGCGGTGGAATTGGATGGGGATTAGTTGATTCGATTGAAAATCCAGTTATCGAAGATGAAATTATTATTGATGAAAAAATTTATCATACAATTAAAGAAGTAAAAAATGGTCTGGGACCAGCACCAATTAAAACCGAAAAAGGATGGTTACAATTAGCTCACGGAGTAAGAAATACAGCAGCTGGTTTACGTTATGTTCTTTATATGTTTTTGACAGATCTTAATGAACCTTACAAAGTAATTGCAAAACCGGGTGGATATTTCCTTGCCCCGGAAGGTGAAGAAAGAATTGGAGATGTTTCTAATGTTGTATTCAGCAATGGCTGGGTTGCAAGAAAAAATGGTGAGGTTCTGATTTATTATGGCTCATCCGATACAAGAATGCACGTTGCTGTTTCTACTATTGATAAATTATTAGATTATGTTCTTAATACTCCCGAAGATGGATTAAGAAGTGCAGTTTGTGTTCAGCAAAGAGTTGAATTAATCAAAAAAAATTTAGAAGTCATGAAAAAATTGAAAATAAAAAAATAAGATCCTCTTCATGGTGTACCTCCTTATAACCATGCTGTATTAAGTTTCAACTGTGCAGCATGGTTTTTTTATTCATTCAATATAAATCAATAAAGAACTCAAATTAATAATGTGTTTACAAAAATTATTTTTTCTCCCTCATAAATTCAGGTTCTTCAAGTCTAAGTATTAATGAAATTCGATGTGTGTCTGGCAATCTTTCTATTTCCGATTCTGAAACTCGTGCAAATGAATAGTCAATTGTAAGTTTGGGAAGTTTTATACCTGCCCCCAATGTTATCTGTTTTAAATCACTATATCCAGCTCTTATTGAAAGAATATTTTTATAATTATATTCTATTCCTGTATGTAAATCAAAACTAACTGGACCGATATTAAAATTAGAAGCATATTTTCTGTTTTCAAATCTAATATCAAAATCCAATGCGGGTAAAAAATTTCCCCCTAAAATATTTAAGGAATAGGCTGTTCCTAATTTTAAAGTTGGGGTAATAAGTTCGTTTCTTCCAGTGTTCCAGCTTATTAATGTTGTAGTTACATCCTGAAAGTTTAGACCTAAAAATAGATTATCAACTGGTGTATACAATGCTCCAATATCAAAACCAATTCCTGTTGCACTAAATTCAGCTATTTCTCTTCTAATAATTTTTACATTTGCACCCCAGAAAAAATTTTCGTTATATCGTTTAGCAAAGGATAATATAAAAGCCCAATCAGAATTATTAAATTCAGTAATTTTTGAATAATCTGGCATATCATCGTGAATATCAAGAATTCCATCTCCATTGGCATCATAAATTGCATTACGCGTATCGGGTATACCATCAATACTTAATCTTATAATACTCAAACCAAAACTCATATCATTTTCGTATGGAATTGCAATTGCGCCGTAGTTATAATTTACAAGATTTCCAAAATGTTCTTCGTGCATTAAACTAATTTGAGGATAATCTAAGTAAGCCAATCCTGCAGGATTCCAGTATCCACTGGTTATATCATTAACAATAGCAACCTGCGAACCTCCCATTGCAAGAGCTCTACCACCAACACCAATGGATAAAAATTCTCCAGCATACTTACCTATTACCGTCTGGGAATAAATTAATGCAGGGAGGAGAAAGAACAATATAAAAATAATTTTTCTCATAACTTAGTCCCCTTTTAGACAATGTAGAAATAATTCTGTTCTTTCTCCTTTTTATTTGCTTTGAAAATAAATCACATTAATTACTTTTTCTCGGTTTGTTTGGCTACAGCATTAATTGCTGCATTGATTGCTTCCTGATCACCAAGATAATAATGTTTAATTGGTTTTAAATCATCATCAAGTTCATAAACAAGTGGAATTCCTGTTGGAATATTTAATTCAACAATATCTTCATCTGAAATATTATCAAGATATTTCACAAGAGCTCTTAAACTATTTCCATGAGCAGCTATTATTACTTTTTTACCACTTTTAATTGTTGGTGCAATTGTTTCGTGCCAGTAAGGTAAAAATCTTTCAACTGTTAGCTTCAAACTTTCTGTAAGAGGAATATCTTTTTTATCAAGATCTTTATAGCGGGGATCTTTTCCTGGATATCTATCATCATTTTCATCGAGTGGTGGTGGTGGAACATCATAACTTCTTCGCCATAGTTTAACTTTCTCCATTCCATATTTTTCAGCTGTCTCTGCTTTATTTAATCCCTGCAGTGCACCATAATGTCTTTCATTTAATCTCCACGATTTAATAACTGGAATCCACATTAAATCCATCTCTTCGAGAGCAATGTAAAGAGTTTTAATTGCTCTTTTTAGAACTGAAGTAAAAGCAATATCAAACGTATAACCTTCTTCTTTTAGAACTTTACCAGCTTGATGTGCTTCTTCAATTCCTTTTTCAGAAAGGTCAACATCTGTCCATCCAGTAAAAAGATTTAATTTGTTCCATTCACTTTCGCCATGTCTTAATAAAACTAATTTGTGCATTTTATCTCCATAGATTTTTAAAAAATCAATAGCAAATATATAAAATTCTATTGCATTCTGTTTATTTTAATCTCTTCTTAACTTATCTTTATATAGAATTTTAGGAATATTTTAAATGAAATCCAAAAGTATTATCTATAATTTTTTTACCGATGATGATTTTCTAAGATTTTCAAGAAAAATTAAAGAGGTGGAAAAATACACATCGGGTGAAATTCGTATCTGCATAAAAGAGTTCCGAAAATTTAATGAAAGAAAAAAAGATCTTCGTGCATTAGCAGAAAAAGAATTTTATAAACTAAATATGCACAATACAAGAGATAAAACAGGAATCCTATTTTATCTTCTTCTTGGCGAGAGAAAATTTTATATCCTGGCAGATGAAGGAATCAATTCAAAAGTTGAGCAGGATACATGGGATAAACTTAGAGACGAAATTCAATTAATTTTTATGGAAGGAAAATTTTCGGAGGGAATTTTACATTGTATAGAAAAAGCAGGTGAGATTTTGAGCAAATATTTTCCAATTAAGCCAGATGACACAAATGAACTTTCAAATAAAATTGTCCTCGATTAAACCAATTGAATTTTTTTACTGAAAGAGATGTTATTATTTCAGTAAAAATTATTACCCACTTTATGAAAATCACAAGAAAAAAATTTTTAAGAAATTTATTGATGTCATTCAGTGGCTCATTACTTTTCCCTTTCTTTTTCAATTCTAAAATTAATGCTAAACCAGAATTAAAACTAAAATATAAGCCTCAACCACAGCAATGGCAGAATGATTCAATTACACTTTCATGGATTGGACATTCGACTATATTAATAAATTTATTTGGCAAATGGATTTTAACCGACCCGGTTTTGTTTGAACGAGTGGGAATTTATTTACTTGGAACAAGTTATGGACCCACAAGAATTTCTCCCCCAGCATTAGACATCGATGAAATTCCACAACCCGATATTATTTTACTTTCACATGCACACATGGATCATATGGATTATCCAACATTAAAATATCTCTCAAAAAAATTTCCTCATAAAATTGATGTCATAACTGCATACAATACAAAAGATGTAATTAAAAATTTAGACTGGCATTCAATCAATGTGTTAGACTGGAACGAAGAAAAAATTCTTCATGGAATTCGCTTCAAAGCACTCGAAGTAAAACATTTTGGATGGCGATTTCCATGGGAAAAAGATAGGTCGAGAGGATTTTTCAAAGATGGAAGAAGTTTTAATGCTTACATTATCGAATTGAATGGTAAAAAAATTTTATTTGGAGGAGATACTGCATTTACAGATAAATTAAAAAAATCAAAAGAAGAAAATATTGATATTGCCATTATGCCAATTGGTGCATACAATCCATGGAAAAGAAATCATTGCAATCCAGAAGAAGCATTAAAAATGGCAACAGAATTAAAAGCAAAATATTTCATCCCCATTCACACAAAAACATTTAAACTTGGTATCGAGCCAATTAATGAACCAATTGAGTGGTTGAGAAGTTCAGCCCCTAAATATCCACTAAAAATTGCTCTCGATGAAATAGGAATGACTTTCCAGCTTAAAAATTAATTTCTACTTATCCAGCAAACTTTACTTTAATTTCTGCTGATTATTTCAAAAAATAATGATAAGTTATAATAAAAGAATTAATTAATGCTCGGGTTTACAATGAAAGCAATAATCATTCTTCAGTTATCACTAATTCTAACACTTACATTTTGTAGTTGTAAATCAAGTACTACAGAGCCAGATGATAAAGATACAACAGCAATACCTGGATGGGAACTTGTTTGGTCAGATGAATTTAATTACGAAGGTTATCCCAATCCACAAAAATGGGGTTACGATATTGGAGATAGTGGATGGGGAAATAACGAAAAACAATATTACTCAGCACGACTTGAAAATGCACGCGTAGAAAATGGCAAATTAATCATTGAAGCACGAAGAGATTTCTGGAATGGAAAAGAATATACATCTGCTCGTCTTGTTACACGAGGAAAAGGAGATTGGACATATGGCCGTTTTGAAATTAGAGCCAAACTTCCAAAAGGAAGAGGTACATGGCCTGCAATATGGATGCTTCCTACAGTGTGGAATCTGGGAAATGGAAGCTGGCCAGACAATGGTGAAATTGATATAATGGAACACGTAGGTTACGATCCCGGTGTAATTCATGGATCAATTCATTGTAATAAATATTACTGGAGAATTGGAACACAAAAAACAGCTACAATAAAAATTCCTGATTGTACTGATAATTTTCATAATTACATTTTAGAATGGAACAAAGACGAAATAAAAATTTTTGTCGATGATAAACACTATTTCACATTCAAAAATGAAAATAAAGGCTGGGAATACTGGCCATTCTTTAAAGATTTCCACTTAATATTAAACATTGCAATTGGTGGTGATTGGGGCGGTGCTCAAGGAATTGATAATTCTATATTTCCACAAAAAATGGAAATTGAATATGTAAGAGTTTACAAAAAGATCGAATGAATTTTATAAATATCAAATACTCGCTCATAATTTTCTTTATCGTTGTACAAATTTCTTTATCACAGATCAACTTTACTTCATCAAACCTTCCAATTATTGTAATTGATACGCAAGGCAAAACAATTTTAGACAAATCTAAAATTGAAGCTCACATGGGCATAATTGATAATGGAGAAGGAAATATTAATCATATTACAGACCCATTTAATGCATACAATGGAAAAATAGCTATTGAAATACGAGGTCATAGTTCACAACAATTTGATAAAAAACAGCATGGATTTGAAACCATCGATTCACTTGGAAACGACCTTGATGTTTCTCTGCTTGGATTACCAAAAGAAAGTGACTGGGTATTAAATGCTTCTTATATCGATAAATCACTATTGAGAAATGTTCTTGCATTCAAACTTTTTAATGATATGGGCAGATATTCTTCGCGTACAAAATTTTGTGAACTAATAATTAATAATGAATATCGTGGAGTTTATATACTTCAGGAAAAAATCAAAAGAGATAAAAAAAGAGTTAACATAACTAAATTAGAACCTACAGATATTGAAGGAGAAGCTATTACGGGTGGATATATCATTAAAATTGATAAAGCAGATGCAGGTGATAAAACATGGAAATCGCCATATCCACCTTTCCCTGGTGCTTACCAAAGAATAGAATATATTTATTATTATCCAAAGTCCGATGAAATTGACTCGGCTCAAGCCGAATATATAAAAAACTATGTTACAGATTTTGAAAAGGTAATGAGTGTTTCTAATTATAACGATCCTTTTTATGGTTATCAAAATTATATAGATGTTGATTCTTTCGTAGATGTGTTCTTGATGTTTGAATTTTCAAAAAGTGTTGATGCTTATCGTCTAAGCACATACTTTCATAAAGACAGAAATAAAAAACTATGCGCAGGCCCACTCTGGGATTTTGATTTATCTTTTGGTCTTGCAGATTACTACGAAGGATACAAACCCGAAGGATGGCAATATAAAGTATATCTTGGAAATGACTTCTGGCAAAATCCTTTCTGGGTTTCTAAACTTTATGACGATCCTATTTTCAAAAACAAATTTGCAAAAAGATGGAATGAACTTAAAGATAATATTTTAAGTTACGAATACATTTCTAATTTCATTGATGAATGTGTAACAAAAATTTCGGAAGCAAAAGAAAGAAACTTTACAAAATGGAAACAATGTTTTGATGGAATTACCTACATCTGGCCTAATAAAAATAAATTTACTTCTTACGAAGAAGAAATTAATTATCTTAAAAATTGGATTAAACAAAGATTAGAATGGCTTAATAAAAATATTCCTTCTGAATTTTCTTATGTTGACTGGAATGAGATAAATGATAATATTGAAATTAAATTTAACGGAACTACTACAAAATATATCTTCGATAAAAATTATTTTATTAATTCTACACACAACATTGATTCTATTACTTTTGTAACAAATAATTCTAATCTAAAAATCTCCTTAGAAAATGATATTGTAAATATTACCTTATTTGATTATGGAGAATTTACTGTTTATGGTCTGGGCTGGAAAAAAAATCAGGTTGTTACCATTTCACCAAAATTTATTTTTACTTCAACCTTAACAGATATTGAAGAAAACAAAACTCAAAACAACATAACTATTTTATTCCAAAATTATCCCAATCCATTTAATTCTGAAACCATAATAAAATATCATCTTTCTGAGTCTACACCAGTTGTAATAAAAATTTATGATTTACTTGGAAAAGAAGTTGCAACCCTTTTAAATGAATTTCAAAAAGCTGGTGATTATCAAATAACTTTTTCGGCAGATAAATTAAATTTATCGGAAGGAGTTTACTTTTATAGATTACAATCAGCTACATCTTCAATTACAAAAAAATTTATTCTAATTAAATAATAATCTCTCTACTAACCTTCCTTTCACATACTATAATAAAACAAGATCTTTTTTGTTTACGATGAAGTTTCATAAATAATTTATAGATTCTAATAAAGAATAAAATTTTATTGTATTGAAATTATTTATGAGCACTGCAATGACAGTAGAAGAAATAATAAAAGAACTTAAGAAACATAAAAACAAAAATAATCTTGCAGGGATGGCTCGTTTCGGAATTAATGTTGAAAAAGCTTTTGGAATATCAATTCCTTTTCTGAGAGCACTTGCAAAGAAAATTGGTAAAAATCATAATCTCGCACTACAACTCTGGGAAACAAAATATCACGAAGCAAGAATTTTAGCTTCGATGATTGATGAACCAGAATTAGTTTCAAAATTGCAAATGGATAAATGGGCAAAAGAATTTAATTCATGGGATTTATGTGACCAGGTATGTATGAATCTTTTTAGTAAAAGTCCTTTTGCTAAAGAAAAAATATTTAAGTGGTCAAATAGCAAAAAAGAATTTGTAAAGAGAGCAGCTTTTACATTGATTGCCTGTCTTGCACATGATAAGAATATGAATAACAAAGAGTTTATTAAATTTTTCACATTAATAAAAAAGCAAGCTCTTGATGAACGTAACTATGTAAAAAAAGCAGTTAACTGGGCATTAAGGCAGATTGGTAAGAGAAACGAGTATCTAAAAAACAAAGCTTTACAATTATCAGAAGAAATTTTGAAAATGGATTCTAGTGCTAAATGGATAGCTCGCGATGCTATTAGAGAATTGAAAAAAATAATTTAATTAATAAAAATTTCTTGACAAATCTAACTTCAAAATTTACCTTTGAACCATGAATTTAAAATCAATTAATATTGTAAATAACTGGTGGTGGAGAATAATTTCTCTACCGTCCTAGGTCTATATATTTTATGAAAGAGCCGTGGATGGTAGAACCATTCACGGCTTTTTTGTTTTAAAGTAATTTGAAATTGAGAAGACATACAAACACAGGAGGTTAAAATGTCAGAAAACAAAATCGTTTTTCTTGAGCAAACGAAAATGCCCACTCATTATTACAACATTTTAGCAGACTTGCCCAAACCACTTGATCCACCATTAAATCCAGCAACAAAACAACCAGCAACACCCCAGGAACTTGCTGCAATATTTCCAATGGATTTAATTATGCAAGAAGTAACGCAGGAAAGATTTATTGAAATTCCAGATGAAGTAAGAGATTTATACAGGTTAAGTAGACCAACACCATTAATTCGAGCAGCAAATTTAGAAGCCGAATTACAAACTCCAGCAAAAATTTATTTTAAGTACGAGGGAGCCAATCCAACAGGAAGTCACAAGACAAATACTTCTTATGCACAGGCATATTACAATAAAAAAGCTGGAATAAAAAAACTTGTAACAGAAACAGGAGCTGGTCAATGGGGAAGTGCACTAGCAATGGCCTGTAAACATTTTGGATTAGAATGTGAAATATTTATGGTAAAAGTAAGTTATAATCAAAAACCTTATCGAAAAACATTTATGAGATTATTTGGTGCTACAGTTCATGCAAGTCCAACAAATTTAACAAATGCAGGAAGAAAAGTTTTAGAAAAAGATCCAGATTCACCGGGATCACTGGGTATTGCAATTAGCGAAGCAATTGAAGTTGCAGTTCAAAGAGATGATACAAATTATAGTCTTGGAAGTGTATTAAATCATGTATTATTACATCAAACAATAATTGGCGAAGAAGCACGTCTTCAAATGGAAATGCTCGATGAATATCCAGATGTTGTAATTGGTTGTGTGGGCGGTGGAAGTAATTTTGCTGGTATTGCTTTTCCATTTCTGCGTGATAAACTAAATGGCACAAAGAAAAATCTTGAAGTAATTGCTGTTGAACCTTCTTCGTGTCCATCTCTCACAAAAGGAAAATTTGATTATGATTTTGGAGACGAAGCAGGATTAACTCCTTTAATTAAAATGTATACACTTGGCCATGATTTTATTCCACCTAAAATTCATGCAGGTGGTTTACGTTATCATGGAATGGCTCCTACAATTTCATTGCTTTATAATATAGGAGCAATTAATGCAAAAGCATATGGTCAGCTCGAAGTATTCAAAGCAGCACAACTTTTTGCTCAATGTGAAGGAATTGTGCCAGCTCCAGAAAGCTCTCATGCTGTAAAAGAAGTTATTGAACAGGCTTTAAGATGTAAAGAAACCGGTGAAGCAAAAACTATTTTGTTCAATTTATCCGGTCACGGATTTTTAGATCTGGGAGCTTATGAACTTTATCTTGAAAATCTTCTTGACAATGGTAACAGTAAGTAAAATATTCAGCGTAATCATCATTTAATTTTAATGCCCGCTGCTAATTGCGGGCATTTCATTTTTTTAATAAACCAAAAAATTAGAAATAACTTATTTCAATATTTTCTTCCACTTCTGAATTTGCTTTTCAACTTCTTTATATGATGTGCTTCCTTCAGATTTTTTGTTTTTAATACTTACACCAGGATTAAAAAGCTCATAAATATCATCATCAAACTTTGTTGATATTTTTTTATAATCACTGATGGAAAGCTGATGAAGTTTCAAATTTTCTTCTACACATTTCGAAACAACTTTCCCAACTAAATTATGAGCTTTCCTGAATGGAACATTTTTTCTAACCAGATAATCAACCAGATCGGTTGCAAGAGATAAATCGCCTTTTAATTCATCAACAAATCTATTTTTATTAAAGTTAGTATGCATTAACAATTCTGTAATTATATTCAAACAATCTTTCGTTGTATCTACTGCATTAAAAAGGTGATATTTATCTTCTTGCATATCACGATTGTAAGCCAGAGGAAGTGCTTTCATAACAGTAAGCAATCCAATAAGTGAACCATATACTCTTCCCGTTTTAGCCCTAATTAATTCTGCAAAGTCTGGATTTTTTTTCTGTGGCATTAAACTGCTACCTGTAGCATATTCATCATCAAAAGAAGCAAAAGAAAATTCCTGTGAACTCCATAAAATAAGTTCTTCGCTTAAACGACTGAGATGCATCATAATTATTGAACAGGCAGAAATTAATTCTATTAAAACATCACGATCACTTACAGCATCGATACTGTTTTCAATTATTCCATTCATCTTTAATAATTTAGCAGAATAATATCTATCAATTAAAATTGAAGTGCCTGCAAAAGCAGCAGCACCAAGTGGAGATAGATTTACTCTTTTTAATAAATCACTTAATCTTTCTTTGTCTCTTTGCAACATCTCGATATATGCCAGTAAATGATGTGCAAATAAAATTGGTTGTGCTCTTTGAAGATGTGTATAGCCTGGTATAATTGTATCTTTATGCTTATCAGCTATTTTTAGTAATACCTTTTGAAATGATGATATTAATTTCTCCAGAACTCCAATTTCTTTTTTGATATATAATCTTTCATCTAATGCAATTTGATCATTTCGACTTCTGGCAGTATGAAGTTTTTTACCAGTCTCACCAATTTTTTCTACAAGTCTTTCTTCGATTACAGAATGAATATCTTCTTTTTTCCAGTCAAGCTTTAATTTATTATTTAGAATTTCATTTCTTATTTCTTCAAGTGAATCGATAATTTTCTTTTCTTCAGCAGGACTAATTATTTTTTGTTTTGAAAGCATTCTAACATGAGCAATACTTCCATCAATATCTTCATTAAATAATTTTTGATCAATATCGATTGAAGAAGAAAATTTTAATGCCGATTCTGCAAGTTGTTTTTTAAATCTACTATTCCACAGTGCCATTTTAGACCGAAAGCTTACTTTCTACTTCTACTTTTTGCATTACTCTATTTATTGTTTTATAAGGTAGACCATAAATTTTGATAAATCCTTCCGAAGCAGAATGATCGAATTGATCTTCTGCAGTATAAGTTGCTAATGCTGGATCGTATAATGAATATGGAGAAGTTCTACCAGAAATTTTTATTGTTCCTTTATAAAGTTTAAGTTTTACCAGACCAGTTACTTTTTCCTGTGTTTTATCAACAAATGCCTGAAGTGCTTCTCGTAGTGGAGTAAACCATAATCCATTATAAACTAAGTTAGCATATTCCTGCGATATTAATGTTTTAAAATGCATAACAGATTTTTCAAGTGTAATTCTTTCTAATTCCTTATGTGCAAAATGAAGAATTGTTGCAGCAGGAGCTTCATAAACTTCTCTTGATTTAATTCCAACCAATCTATTTTCAATCATATCGATTCTTCCGATAGCATTTCTTCCACCAATTTCATTTAATAATTGAACAAGAGAAATCGAATCCATTTCTTTACCATTTACACTTTTTGGTATTCCAGATTCAAATTCAATAGTAACAAGTTCTGGTTGATCTGGTGCATTTTCTGGCGATACTGTATGAATGAAAGCATCTTCTGGTGGTTCTACCATTGGATCTTCCAGCACACCACATTCAATTGCTGTTCCCCATATATTATCGTCAATAGAATAAGGATTACTTTTTGTGGCAGCAACAGGAATATTATTTGCGATTGCGTAGTCAATTTCTTCTTCTCTTGATTTAAATTCCCATGTTCTTAAAGGAGCAATACATTTTATATCTGGAGCTAAAGCACCTACAGAAACTTCAAAGCGAACCTGATCGTTTCCTTTTCCTGTACAACCATGAGCTACCATAGTAGCATTTTCTTTTCTTGCAATTTCAACAAGAGCTTTTGCAAGTAATGGTCTGCCTAACGAAGTTGCCATTGGATAAGCACCTTCATATAGTGCACCAGCTTTAAGAGCAGGGAAAGCATATTCTTCAAGAAATTCTCTGGTTAAATCTTCAATATATACTTTCGAAGCACCAGATTTAAGTGCTTTTTCTTCAAGGCCTTCTAATTCTTTTGATTGGCCAAGATTGCCAGTAAAAGTAATTATCTCGGCATCATAATTCTTTTTAAGCCAGTGAACCATAACCGAAGTATCGAGTCCACCTGAGTATGCAACAACTATTTTTTGCTTGCTCATATTACTTAATCCCTAATATTGTTTTTAATTGCTCAGTTACTTTTTTTATATTTTTAATTGTTTTAGGAACAACGATAATAGTATCATCGCCAGCAATTGTACCAAGAATTTCAGGATCGTTTTGTTTATCAATATAAACAGCAACACCAGAAGCTCTTCCAAGAAAAGTTTTAACAAGAACAACACATTCATTAGATTCAATAGAAATAATTTCTTCTGCTATATGTGTACGAATTGCTCCATCACCACCTTCTGAACCTAATTTATAAACAAGTCCTTCAGAAGTAGGAACACGCACCACTCCAAGTTCAGATAAATCTCTTGATAATGTTGCCTGAGTAACTTTAATACCTTTCTGTTTAAGTATTTTTACAAGTTGTGTTTGATTATAAATATTTTGTGAAGAAATAAGTGTTTTAATTAAAGCATGACGTTTTTGAATATCTTCTAATTTTCTACTCATAAATCACCATTAATATTTTTTAATTTATTCTGATACTATTTCAGTTCCTACACCTTCGGTTGTAAATATTTCCAGTAAAAGAGCATGTTGAATTCTTCCATCAATTATATGAACTTTTTGAACGCCCGAATTAAGTGCTGAAATAGCAGAAGTTACTTTAGGAATCATTCCACCACTAATTGTTCCATCAGAAATATACTTTTCTGCATCACTTTTTGTAAGGTGCGAAATTAAATTATTACCAGCTTTAACACCTTCAATATCTGTCATATAAACCAGCTTTGTTGCATGTAAAGCTCCAGCAATGCTACTGGCAGCTATGTCTGCATTCACATTATAAATAGTTCCATCTGCATCAACACCAATAGGAGCTATTACAGGTAGATATCCATCTCTCAATAAGTTTTTTATGAATGATTCATTAATGCTTGTAATTTCACCAACAAGTCCAAGATCTTCTTTGTTATATTTCTTAACATTAACCAGACCAGCATCTATTCCGCTTATTCCTACTGCTCGACCACCGTAAATATTAATTCTTCTAACAATATCTTTATTTATTAAACCTGCAAGAACCATCTGAACAACATCTCGAGTTTGTTCATCTGTATAGCGTTGACCATTAACGAAAGTAGTTTTTAAATTTAATTTTTCTGATAGTGCTGTAATTTCTTTTCCACCTCCGTGTACAACAATGACATTAATACCAATTTTTCTGAGCAAAGTAACATCCTGAGCAACCATTTGTTTTAATGATTCATCATGCATTACTGCTCCACCATACTTAATCACAAAAATTGCATTTTCAAATTGTTGAATATATGGCAGAGCTTCTACCAGAACATCTTCTTTTCTGTAGTTTGGTTGTGTCAAGTTCTATAACTCCCATTAATTTTTACATATTCTTCAGAAAAATCACACGTCCAGCATGTAGCCGTTCCATTTCCAAGATTTAATTTCAATAAAAGATTTATCTCATCTGGTTTTAGCAATTTATTAGCTTCTTTTGCCGTAAGAGCAACTTTATAATTTTGCATTAATACTGGTTGTCCATTGATTATAATTTCAAACTTAGCTGGATCGAATTCAACACCTGAATATCCAACAGCTGCAATAATTCTTCCCCAATTTGCATCTTCTCCGTGAATGGCTGTTTTAACAAGTGGAGACAATGCAACTGTTTTTGCAGCTTTTAAGGCTTGTTCGTCATTTAAAGCCCCTTCAACATTTATTTCCACCAATTTAGTTGCACCTTCGCCATCTTTCACTATATCAATTGAAAGTTTTTTAAGAATTTCATAAAGATTTTCATAAAAAATTCTATAAGCCTCGGTATCAGCAAAAATTGTTTCTATACCTGACATACCATTAGCCAGTGCAATTACCATATCGTTTGTGCTTGTATCACCATCAACAACAATTCTATTAAAAGTTTTATCAGTAATTTCTTTCAGCATTGTTTGAAAAGTATTTTTTTCAATTGCTGCATCGGTTGTAACAAAAGCCAGCATAGTTGCCATATTTGGATGAATCATTCCAGAACCTTTAGCTATACCTCCAATAGTTACTTCTTTACCATCAATTTGAAAGCTAACCGAAGCAGTTTTTATAAATGTATCTGTAGTTAAAATAGCTTCTGCAGGAGATTTATAATCATCATTATTCAAATGATGTACAATTTTTTTTATTCCAGCAGAAATTTTATCCATCGGTAGCAGTTCACCAATAACACCTGTAGAAGAAACAAAAACTTCTTCTGGTTTGATATTCAATTCTTCTGCTGTTAATACAGACATCATAACAGCATCTTTATAGCCCTGTTCTCCTGTACATGCATTAGCATTTCCACTGTTTATTATTATTGCTCTAAATTTTTCATTTTCCTGAAGATACTTTTTGCATAATAATACAGGAGCTGCTTGAACTTTGTTCTGAGTAAAAACACCTGCAGCGGTTGCAGGTACATCAGAAACTATTAAAGCTAAATCTTTTTTAAAACGCTTAATTCCGCAATGAATTCCAGCAGCTTTAAACCCTTTTGGGGCTATTACACCAGTTTTCATATCGATTGCTATTTCGCAAGTTTGTTCCATTTTATTAATCCTGTTTCTTGTGGAAAACCAAATAATATATTCATGTTTTGAATTGCCTGTCCTGCAGCACCTTTAATTAAATTATCTATAGTTGAAAAAATTATTATTGAATTATCTTCAATTACTTTAAAACCAATATCACAAAAATTTGTATATGTAACATCTTTCATTTCGGGAACACTATCGTTTAATACTCGAATAAATGGTTTTGTTTCATAAGTACTGAAAAAAATATCTCTAACATTATTTTCATTAATACCATCTTTTAATTTAGCATTGATTGTTGTATAAATTCCTCTTGTTGCTGGTAAAAGATGTGGAACAAAAGAAAATTTTATTGAACGTTCTCCAAAAAATTCCAGATAATATTTTATTTCAGGAATATGTTGATGAACTCCAACTTTATAAGCTCGAACATTTTCATTTACTTCGCTAAAAATCATGTTTTGAACAGCAGATTTTCCAGCTCCTGAAGTACCGCTGTATGATACTATATTCACATCAGAATTTTCAATAACATTATTCTTCAGTAAAGGTAAAATTGCCAGTAAAATACTTGTTGGATAACATCCAGGATTCGATATAATTTCTGCTTTTGAAATTGCATCTTCGTTCCATTCACTGAGTCCATAAACAGCTTTATCAAGAAGCTCAATAGCTAAATGTTCATGCTTATAATATTTTTTATAGTCATCAATGTTTTTCAGTCTGAAGTCGCCACCTATATCAATCACTTTAATATTTTTATTGTAAGCAGCTTTTACAAATTCAAAAGCCTGACCAGAAGGAAGTGCAACAAACAATAAATCCAATCCATTCAATAACTCTTCTGAAAAACTATCTACTGTTAATGAAATTAATTTTCTTAACGAAGTATGAATCTCATCTATACGTAATCCAGCAGTAGATTGACCAAACAATCTCTTTATATTCACTTCAGGATGGTTTAATAAAAGTCTAACCAATTCATAGCCAGAATATCCTGTAGCTCCAATTATTCCTACATTTATCATAGTAACTTTCAAATTAATGGTTATAATTATACACAAATATGCATAATTATGCAAATAATTTTATTGTAAAAATATCGGTCTGGAGTATCAATTATAGGATTATTACGTAGAAGTTAGATTCTTATTTGACAGACAAAATCATGAAACAATAAATTCTTTACATCAGGCAATTCTATAAAAATTATAACATCCCACACTGAATCATACTAAAATGCTTTCTCATTCTGAAACAACCTGTAATTATTAATAATTAATTTTTCTTCGATTTTGCGTTGAAATCGCAATTTTTTTGTGGCATTTCTATTGACATAACAAATACAAGCATTAATATAATTTTAGGAGAAAAAGTGTCTACATATCAATTAAAACCATACTTAAGATTACTGATTTTATTCTTCATCTTAGTTGGTTTTACCAATAACTTGTTTGCTCAATTAAAAGGAATTAAGCAAACAACAAACTATACCAGCATAGCAAAAATTAGTGGAACTGCTGAGGGGGTGTCAGTTTCTTATATAAACCCATATACAAATCAAAGTGTAAGTAATTTTGCAGGTACTTTTAAAGGTACTCTTAATTCTAATTCTGTTAAGTTTTATTGCATAGACTTACAACATGGATTAGTTTACAATCAAGATTATTGGGACGAAGATTATACTTCATCCGAAATTACTTACATTCTAAACAACTATTATCCTTACAAAAACAATTACTCTGGACAATTAAGTGACATCAACAAAGAAGCTGCAGCCATTCAGATGGCTATCTGGCATTTTAGTGATGGAGTAAACCCCAATACAATTACGAATAATACTATTAAATCCAGAACACTTGCTATAATATCCGATGCAAATGCAAACCATAACAATTATGCACCATTACAAACTTTATTAATTCTTCCAGCCAATCAATCTCTTTTGCAGAATACACCTGCTCAATTTGATATTTATGCATATGATATTAATGGTAATCCTGTCGAAGGAGTTTCACTACAAATTTCTTCATCTATTGGAACATTAAGTTCAAGCTCTGGAACTACTGATAATAATGGTCATTTTGGACCTGTAACTATTACTTATAATGGAGTAGGCACAGCAGTAATTAAAGTAAAAGCAAAAGTTGATATTCCGCAGGGAACAAAATATGTTCATAAGACAAAACCAAATGATAAACAAAAATTAGTTTTAGCAACCCCTTCGTTCGATGAAAAAGAAGAGAATGCCAGTATAGAATGGTATTCCCCATCTGAGTGCGATTTAAGAGGATATGTAACATTTACACAGGGTGGTTGGGGTAGCTCTTCTAATAGCACACCTGGAAAAATTAGAGATCTATATTTTAATACTGTTTTCCCGAATGGAATGACTGTTGGCGGGAACTATAAGATTACATTTACTTCTGCGAGTGCAATTAAAAATTATTTGCCAGATGGTGGAACTCCTGCT
This sequence comes from Rosettibacter firmus, assembly GCF_036860695.1. Lineage (NCBI taxonomy): Bacteria > Pseudomonadati > Ignavibacteriota > Ignavibacteria > Ignavibacteriales > Melioribacteraceae > Rosettibacter > Rosettibacter firmus. Next base: position 1,313,232 of record NZ_JAYKGJ010000001.1, read on the forward strand.
GTACTTACACAAAATTATTTAAATCCTACCACTGATATTAGTGTATTAGCTGGACAGATTACAGCATTAAAATTAAATGTATATTATAGTGCAGCGGGTTATCTGGGTACAAATCCAATCCCATTAGGAAATCTTGTAATTAACAATGGACCTTTTGCAGGATATACAGTAAATCAATTTCTATCCTTTGCTGAACAGGTTTTAGGCGGAGGAGATACCAATGGTTTTACTCTTTCTCAAATTAATGATGCTGCAACAGCCATCAATGAAAATTTTGATAACGGAACAGTTGACAGAGGTTATTTAATTTGTTTGCAAAAGGCTTCGTTGGGAGATAGAGTCTGGAAAGACCTTAACAAAAATGGTATCCAGGATGATGGTGAACCAGGTTTAGAAAATGTAACTGTCAAATTATTTGATTGTAACGATAATTTAATTTCTACAACTACTACAAATTCACAGGGTTATTACTTATTCTCAAATCTTACTCCTGGTAGCTATTATGTACAATTCATTAATCCACAGGGTTATGTATTCACAAATCAGGATTCGGGAAACGATGATAATAAAGATTCTGATGCTAATATTAATACAGGAAAAACAATATGCACTACACTAACTTCTGGTGAGAATGATTTATCGTGGGATGCAGGTCTTTATGAAGAAACTGTTTGCCAGAATAAAATTGGTGATTTTGTATGGCACGATAAAAATGTAAATGGAATACAAGATTCAGGTGAACCAGGTATTGAAGGTGTTGTAATTGAATTATGGCAGAATAATCAACTAATTGCCACTGCAACAACAAATTCTAATGGCAAGTATGAATTTGACAATCTCTTAAATGGAACTTATCAGATAAAATTAGCTGCATCAAATTTTGCAAGTGGTGGTGTTCTTGAAAGCAATGCAAAAACAAAATGGTATTCTACAAAGAAAGATCAGGGTAATAACGATAGTAAAGATAGCGATGCAAACATTAATGAATCTGTAACAGTAAATATAAATTGCTCGGATGACATTAGTATAGATTTCGGATTTTATAAAACCTGCGTTAGTGTATACAAGACTGCAGATAAACAAACAGCTAAGCCTGGTGATGTAATTACATATACATTTACTGTAGAGAACTGTGGTGATATTACATTAAGTGGTGGAGTTGATTTTTATGATGCATTAATCAATCCAGATGGAGATCATAAAATCAAAAATATCACTCCAGTTTTACCAGGAGAAACTAAATCATTTACAAAAACTTATACAGTTACACAGAATGATTGTGGTGAATTAATCAATACAGTTAAAGCAGTTGGTCATCCAGTTGATGGTTCTGCTATAGTTGAAGATGAAGCTTTCACAACTGTACAAATTGATTGTGAATTATCCTGTGTAACTGATTGGACTGCAGTGTTGGGTCCAGATTCAGCAATATGCGAATATGATGCAAAACCAATTACAATTAATGGAACTGTTCATATAACACCAAATCCAGGCAAAGCATATTTGCAATTATCCTGGAGAATAGTTTATCCAAATGATGGTAGTGTTGATAATTCAACTCATTACCAAACAATTTTAATTACTAAGGATACCACATTTTCTATTACAGCACAATGGCCAGGAATTCGTCCAGAAGATCAAATCGTTGAAATTCATTATGGAGTAAATGTACTTGACTGCAATGGAAATCCAATTAAAAATGGAATAGGCAGAGATTTGTACTGGTATCCATGGGTATGCCCACCTCCACAGGAAGAACCTGCAGAAGTAAGAATTGAAAAGTCTGTTGACAATCAAAATCCAAATTGTGGCGAACAAATTACATATACAATAAAAGTTACAAATGATGGCCCAAACAAAGCTAAAGGCATTCAAGTAACTGATTTATTACCCCAGGGTTTGAATTATAATTCCAGTTCCACTTCACAGGGGGTATATGATTCAAATACGGGAATTTGGATTGTTGGTGATCTGAATTCCCAAACTTTTGCAACTCTAACAATCAATGCAGTTGTAGATTGCGATCAGTTATATAATTCAATATTCGATTTAGGACCAGCTAAAGATTATAATTTATTTGTAATCTATGATGTTGACCAACCATCTTCTGATACACAGGGAAAAGTTGCTGTTGGTAGAGATGCACATTTTGCTAATTATAGTATAGGTGATCAACTCCCACAAAATAGTGGAGATGTTTTAATTGTAGGACGAGATCTTATCTTCACAAGTGGTCATGTTAATGGAAATGTAGTTTATGGAAATTCAACAAATCTGCCTCAACCTTCTGTAAGCATTAATGGTACTTTACGTCAGGATAGTCCAATTAATTTTGCAGCAGCAAAAACTTATCTCGAAAATCTATCAACTAATCTTTCTAATTATACTGTAAATGGTACAGTAGATTTTCAATATGGTGGATTAACATTGACTGGAACCGATCCATTCCTGAATGTATTCAAAGTAAATGGTTCGGATCTTTCAATTGCTAATAATGTTACAATTAATGCACCTAATGGCTCGGTAGTTCTGGTTAATATAAATGGAACAAATGTATCTTGGACAGGTGGTTTAACAGTCAATGGTACAAGCATTACAAATGTTTTATATAACTTTTACGAAGCTTCACAATTAACAATTCAAGGAATTGACATACGTGGTTCTTTACTGGCTCCAACTGCAGATATCAATTTCGCAAGTGGTGTAATTAATGGTCAGATGATTTGTAAATCATTAACTGGAATGGGTCAGATGAATTTAGCACCATTCATTGGCAATATTCCATTTGAAAAAGAAATAACAAATATTGCATCAATAACTGCTGTGTTAACAACCGATCCGAATCCAGATAATAATTCTTCAAGTGCAACAATTACAGTTTCAACTTTAGATGAAACCAATAATGGTGATAACTCAGATAATCAAAATAACTGGCAATATTTAAATGGATTTTCTAATGGCGAAATTGTTTATGCAATGGCTTATGATGAATCTGGAAATATTTATGCAGGTACATGGGGCGGTAATATCTATAAATCAAGTAATGGCGGACAATCATGGTCAAAGATAAATAACAATATGAATGTTGGATTTATCTGGTCATTAAATATTCATAATGGATTTATATTTGCCGCAACTGAACAGGGTGTATTCAAATTCGATGGATTTAACTGGACTTTAACTTCGTTATCAAATATCGATGTTCATGCTCTTGCTTCAGATGGTAACTCATTGTATGCTGGTACTTGGGGACTTGGAGTTTATGTTTCGAACGATAATGGTTCAACATGGAGCGAAATGAATAATGGTCTTGGATTTAATTTAGTTATAAATGCTCTTACAATTCATTCAAATACATTATACGCTGCAAGTTATGGTGGTGGAGTATTCAAGTACGAAAATTCATTATGGACAAAATTAAATGTTGGCTACGATTTCGTCTGGACAATCACATCAAATTCAAATGGCTTATATGCTGGAACTTATGGAGATGGATTATATCGTTCAACAGATAATGGTAATACATGGACAAAAGTATCTAACCTGAATGCTCCTTTCATTTATTCAATAGCAGTAAATTTAAGTGGTAAAATTTATGTTGCATCGTGGACAAGTGGAGTATTTGAATCTACAGATAATGGTAATACCTGGAATTCACTTGGAATGGGTGGATTTGGTGTAAGTGCTCTGATTGTTTCAAGAAATAATGATAATGTTTATGTCGGCACTAAAGAAGGAAAGATTTATTTAAGTAAACGAGTTGCTGGTGTAACTTCTGTTGAATCTGAAGAAATTCCAACTAAATTCGAATTAAGTCAGAATTATCCAAATCCTTTCAATCCAGTAACAACAATTAAATTTGCAGTGCCAGAAAAAGGTAGATACACACTTAAAGTATATGATATACTTGGTCAGGAAGTTGCTACATTGTTCGACGATGAAATGAATGCAGGAATACAAAAAACAATGTTTAACGGAAGCAATTTAAGTTCAGGAGTTTACATTTATAGATTAATTGGAAATAATGTTAACATCAGTAAGAAAATGATTTTGATGAAGTAATTCCCACTTCAAAACTCTGCACCTCGAATTCAATTTCGGGGTGCAGAAAATTAAATAACTTTGTAGCTAATTTTTGAGTTGCAGTAGTATTCGTTATGAATTTTTTAATGAATTGATTGCACTATTAATTTTTTCGATTAACTCTTTCTCGCTAATATTTTCGTATCTGATTCTTGCTGTCTTTATAAATACTTCTGGTGGATCTCCTTCCCCTTTCATATACCTGTAAAGATTAAATCCAAGTCTGTATCTTTCATTCATAATTGGTATGTATTCTTTCAACGATTCTGCTATGTTATAACATTTTTTTTCAATTGAATCTTCTGGAAAATATTTTATTCCAGGTGGTGGTAAAGTTGTCATCTTACAATCTCTTATTTTTTCATTCGAAAAATAAATAAGTAAAGATTTAGTTCCAACCTGCGTTTTGAATGATATTTTTAATTATCTAATTTTTGAATTATAATTTCTTTAATTTCTTTATGAAAGATATCTTTAAAAAAATCCTTATAATCAGGTTAAGTTCACTTGGAGATATATTACTCACTACACCTGTAATTCGAGCATTAAAAAAGAAATATCCCGAATCCAGTATTGATTTTCTTGTTAAATCACAATATTCAGATGTAATTAAATACAATCCATATTTAAATAAAATTTATGAATACAATTCCAGCAACTTAAAAGTGTTAATTACACAATTAAAACAAAATGAGTACGAGTTAATTATTGACCTGCAAAATAATTTCAGAAGTAGATTAATTACATTTCAGCTTAAATCTCCTGCATATCATTTTAAAAAACTATCATTAAAAAAATTTCTTCTGGTAAAATTCAAAATAAATTTATTCAATAAAACAAAAACAATTCCAGAGCGATATGCTGAAACATATCCACAAATTAAGCTTGATGAGAATGGTCTTGATCTATTTATTCCTTCAGAAATAGAAAATGAAATCGACACGAATTTTTCTAATGCACAGGTTATAGGCTTTTGTCCAGGTTCAAGACATTTCACAAAAAGATGGCCATCAGAATACTTTGTTGAACTTGGAAATAAATTAGCAGAAGATGGTTATCAAATTTTCATTCTGGGTGGAAAAAACGATAAAGAAATTTGTGCTGAGATATCAAAAAAAATCCAGAATAGTATAAATCTTCAAAATGATGATGAAATATTAAAAACAGCTGTTTATATGAAAAAATGTAAAGCAATTGTTACAAACGATTCTGGATTAATGCATACTGCATCTGCAATTGGTCTTCCCGTTCTGGTTCTATTCGGATCAAGTGTAAAGGAATTTGGATTTACACCATACAAAGTAAAAAATATCATACTCGAAAATAATTCTCTTTCCTGCAGACCATGCAGTCACATTGGTAAAGAAAAATGTCCTGAAAAACATTTTAAATGTATGAAAGACTTAACTCCAGATTTAGTATATCAAACTTTAAAAAAACTAATGAACTCATTATGAAATTATTCTGGCACTTACTTTATAACATTATTTTTTATCCAGCATTATACTTAATAATTTTAATATCACCATTATTAAATGAAAAAATTAAATCCAGCATTAGAGATAGAAAATATTTATTTCCCAGACTAATTCAATCATTAGCAAAAATAGATAGAAGTAAGAAACTTATCTGGTTTCATTCTTCATCGATGGGAGAATTTGAACAGGCAAAACCAATTATCGAAAAAATAAAATCAGAAAAAGATGTAAACATTGTTGTAAGTTTTTTTTCTCCTTCAGGTTATCGTAATTCACTCAACTATCCACATGCAGATATCATTACATATTTACCATTCGATAAACTTAGCTTAACAAAAAAATTCCTTGATATATTGAAACCTTCAATTGCAATATTTATGAGATATGACATCTGGCCAAATATGATCTGGCAACTCGAACAAAAAAATATTCCATATTTCATTGTAGATGCCACAATGAGAAGCAACAGCAAAAGAACTTTGCCTATTATTAAGAATTTCCACAAGCAATTATATCAATCTGCAGCAAAAATACTTACAGTATCAGAAAATGATGCAAAAAACTTTCTATCATTTGGAATAAATAAAAACATAGTAAAAGCTGTAGGTGATACTCGCTACGATAGAGTTTATCAAAAAAGTCTTCAAGCAAAAGAAAAAAATTTATTTAAAGAAGAAATATTTAAAAACAAGAAAGTACTAATACTGGGAAGCACATGGGAAAGTGATGAAGAAGTTTTATTCCCTGCTATTAATAAATTATTAAAGTACAATAAAGATATTATAGTAATAATTGTACCGCACGAACCTACTGAGATTCATCTCGAAAAGATTGAAAATTATTTTTCTGAAAAGCAAAGAACAATTCGATTTTCACTGATGAATAATTACAATGATGAAAATATAATCATAGTTGATTCAATCGGAATTTTATTAACACTTTACAAATATGCCGATGTAGCTTATGTTGGCGGAAGTTTCAAACAAATTCATAATGTTCTGGAACCAGCTGTTTATGGCATACCAGTCATTTATGGACCGAAATACGAAAACAGTCAGGAAGCAATTAAATTAAAAGAAATTGGTGGTGGAATAGTAATTCAGAATAAAAAAGAAGCTTATAAAACACTTCGCAAACTCTTCTCAGATGAATCCTACCGTAAAAGTATTGGTTTAATTTGTATTAATTATGTAAAAAATAATATTGGAGCCACAGAAAGCATAATAAAAGAAATTTATTCACATCTCTAATATTGCCGTTATTATTTAGGATTGTTGTTTATATAACCTTAGTTGATAAAAATTATTTCATTTAATACCTTTGTAATACAGGCAATAAAAAGAGAGATATAATGAAATCAAAATTAGAAGTATGGCAACAATTAAATGAACAGGGAATTCATAATATTAATAACTTGTTCTATAATCTTACAACTCCAGCTTTATATGAACAAGCAGTAAGAAGAAGAGAAGCTATGATAGCTCATATGGGTCCACTTGTAGTAAGAACAGGTCAACATACTGGAAGAAGTCCTAACGATAAGTTTATTGTTAAAGAACCAACAAGTGAAAAAAACATCTGGTGGGGCAAAGTAAATAAACCAATAGAAGAAAAATATTTTGAAATTATTTATAATCATATGTTATCGTACATGCAAAATAAAGATTTATATGTGCAGGATTGTTATGTTGGTGCCGACCCCAAATTTCGAATACCAATACGAGTAATTACAGAAACTGCATGGCACAGTCTTTTTGCAAGAAATATGTTTATAAGAGCAAATTCAGACGAACTAAAAGATCACAATCCTGAATATACACTAATTAATCTCCCTTATTTTCAAGCAGATCCAGAGAATAATGGAACCAATTCAGGAGTATTCATTATTATTAACTTCGGTAAAAAATTAATTTTAATTGGTGGAACAAGTTATGCGGGTGAAATAAAGAAATCAATTTTTACAGTGATGAATTATTTAATGCCTCTAAAAGGTGTAATGTCAATGCATTGCTCTGCGAATATAGGAGAAAAGGGAGATGTTGCTATTATGTTTGGTCTTTCTGGAACAGGTAAAACAACACTATCGGCAGATCCAAAAAGAAAATTAATAGGAGATGATGAACACGGCTGGAGTTCAGAAGGAATTTTTAATTACGAAGGTGGATGTTATGCAAAAGTAATACGTCTTTCTAAAGAATCAGAACCTTATATTTATGAAACAACACGTCGTTTTGGAACTATATTAGAAAATGTTGCAATGGATGTTTTTACAAGAACACTTGATCTCGATGACGATTCTCTAACTGAAAATACACGAGCTGCTTATCCTATCGATTATATTCCAAATATAGAAATTTCTGGTGTTGGTGGTCATCCAGATAATATCATTATGTTAACCGCCGATGCATTTGGAGTTTTACCTCCTATTGCAAAACTAACTACAGAACAAGCAGTATATCACTTTTTATCGGGATATACAGCAAAAGTTGCTGGTACAGAAAAAGGTGTAACCGAACCCAAAGCTACTTTCAGTACATGTTTTGGTGCCCCATTCATGGCTCTGCATCCATCTGTTTATGCTAAATTACTTGGCGATAAAATTAAACAGCATAATGTTAAATGCTGGCTTATTAATACTGGATGGACTGGTGGTCCATATGGTGAAGGACACAGAGTGAAAATAGAATATACAAGAGCTATGCTTAATGCAGCATTAAATGGCGAATTAGACAATACAGAAATTTATGAAGAAAACTTTTTTGGATTAAGAGTTCCTAAACAAATAAATGGAATCCCATCCGAAATTCTTAATCCTCGCAATACCTGGATTGATAAAAATAAATATGATGATACAGCTAAAAAATTAGTAGGTATGTTTAAAGAAAACTTTAAGAATTTTGAAAGTTACGCATCAGAAGAAATAATCAAAGCAGGACCAAAGTAACAGGAAAATTTTTCAGAGCTTTTTCTATTTATGCCATCAAGTCACAACTAAAATTAATTAATACATTTTTGATGAGTGTTCAAATAAAATTTATTTACTATCTTTATCATATAAAAAATGGAGATGTTGAATGGAAAGAATAACTTCTTTCAAAGCTTATGATATAAGGGGAATAGTACCTGACGAATTAAATCAAAATCTTGTATATAAAATCGGAAAAGCTCTCGCAAAATACCTCGGGGCAAAATCAATTGTAATTGGTAAAGACATTAGAAAATCTTCACCTGAATTGTCAAATGCTTTAGCGAATGGTCTTAGTGATGCTGGTTGTGATGTTATAGATATTGGATTATGTGGAACAGAAATGATCTACTTTGCAACACCATTTTTAAATGCCGATGGGGGTGTAATGATTACTGCAAGTCACAATCCTCCACAATATAATGGACTCAAGTTTGTCAAAAGAAATTCTGTGCCTCTCGGTTACGATTCTGGCTTAAATGAAATTGAAAAAATGATATTGAAGGATGAACTTGATATTCAAGTAAAAGAAAAAGGAAAAGTTATTCAAAAAAATATTATGAATGACTTTATTAGTCATCTTGGTAAATTTTATGATCCTAAAAAAATAAAACCTTTCAAAGTTGTTGTTAATGCTGGCAATGGATGTGCTGGACCTGCATTAAACGAACTTGAAAAATTTTTGCCAATAAAAATGATAAAAGTTTTCTTTGATCCAGATCCAGATTTTCCAAATGGTGTTCCGAATCCATTACTTCCTGAAAATAGAAAATCAACAATTGATGCAATTAAAGAACACAAAGCCGATCTTGGTGTTGCCTGGGATGGTGATTATGATCGTTGTTTTTTCTTTGATGAAAATGGCAACTTTATTGAAGGTTACTATATTGTAGCACTACTCGCAAAATCAATACTTAAAAATAATCCTGGTGAAAAAATTGTATACGATCCAAGATTAACATGGAATACAATTGATGTTGTAACTAAAGCTGGCGGAATTCCAGTAATTTCAAAAAGTGGTCACGCATTCATAAAACAGAAAATGCGAGAAGTAAATGCAATCTATGGTGGTGAAATGTCTGCTCACCATTATTTTAGAGATAACTCTTTTTCAGATAGTGGATTAATTCCATTTCTTCTTGTATTACAATTGCTTTCAGAAGAAGATGCAAAACTTTCTGAACTTGTTGATGAAATGATAAAAGCATATCCCTGCTCGGGAGAAATAAACTCAACAATTGAAAATCCAGCTGCTAAACTTGCTGCTATTAAAGAAAAATATTCAGATGGTAAAATTGATGAAATAGATGGTGTAAGCGTCGAATATCCTGATTGGAGATTCAATGTTCGTATGAGTAATACCGAACCACTTCTAAGATTGAATGTTGAATCGAAAGGTAATGAAAAACTTATGCGAGAAAAAACAGAAGAATTATTAAATTTTATACGCAGTTAACAACTATAAATTCTTATAAACGTCTAAACAAGCAAATATAAGGAGATTAAAAATGTCTGAGCAGGAAAAAACTTTTGATGTTGATAAACTCTTAAAAAATAAATTAAAAAATGTTAGTATCAACACACTCGAAAATGCAATTGCTAAAGTTGTAAGTGAACTTGTTGGTGAAGATTATAAATGTACTATAAGTGAAGTCAAATATACATTATTCAGTGGTGCAGATTTTCATGTAAAAATAGAATTAACATATAATCCCAATGAATAATCTGCTAATGATATTCTGTATGTTAATCTAAAAGAAAATTTGTACTCGAAATAAATTCAGCAAGTTAATAAACAAGTTTTAGTATAAAAATATCGAAATTGCTTATTCAATTATGTTCTTTAAAATCTCAATAACTCTATCAATTTCATTTTTAGTATTATAAAAATGGGGTGAAAATCGAAGCATCCCTTCTCGAACTGCACAATGAATATTATTAGCTTCAAGTTTATCAAAAATCTGTTCTGCTTCACTTAATTTAATTGTAACAATTCCCGCACGATTTCCCGAAGGTACATTTGCTAAAACTGGATTTAAACCAATTTCCAATAATTTTTCTATAAAATAATTTGTATTATTTATAATATTCCTTTCAATATTACTCATGCCAAAATCAACAAAAAGATCTAATACAGAATCGAAGATAGCTATACCAAGTGAATTCAAAGTGCCATTTTGAAATCGATCAGCTGAGTTTTTAAGTACCAATTTGTAATCAAGAAGATTCCATGCATTTTTTACAGAAGTCCATCCCACAAACTTTTGTTCTATTCTTTCCTGAAGACTCTCATTTAAATAAATATACGCCAGACCTTCGGAAGACATAAACCATTTTTGTGTTCCACCTGCAAGAAAATCGATCTGAGATTTATTAACATCTATTTCAATTACTCCAGCAGATTGAATTGCATCCACACAAAAAATTATATTATGTTTTTTACATAATTCACCTATCGCATCAATATCTGCACGATATCCAGTTAAAAATTGAACATGACTGATTGATAATAATTTTGTTTTTGATGTAATCGCTTTTTCGATATCATTTATATCAATTATTCCATTTTTACTTTTTACAAAATCTATTTCCACACCATATTTTTTAAGATTCAGAAATGGATACACATTCGAAGGAAATTCTAAATCATTAAGAATTATTCTATCGCCATCTTTCCAGTTAAGTCCCTGAGCCAAAATATTCAATCCATTCGATACATTATCGATCCAGGCTATTCTTTCTGGAGTAGTTCTCAATAGTAATGCAAGTTTTTTCTTGGCACTTGCACTCCATTTAAGAAAATAGTTGTAGTTTTCTATAACTTCGCCACTTCTCTGTTTTGTATATTCATCGATCCTTTTCAAAGCATATTCACACCAGGGACCAATTGAAGCATGATTAAAATATATTTTATTCATTCTTAAATGGGGAAATAGATTTCGGACTTCTTCGAGTGTCATAATAAACCTAAATTAATTTCTGAAAAGTTCGATAATAAAAATAGAAAAGGAGCCTTTTCTAATGAATAAGATTTTAGAAATAGCATTAGCTTTCTATGGAATATTGGTTCCCAAGAAGTACATTAAAGAATTTTATCGACTTGTAATTGAATATCTCGACGAAAAATACTCCATAGAAACAGCAATAGGATTAGCACTAAGAAAATTAAAATTGAATTAAGAACTTTTATTATAGGATTTGCTAATCCCGAGCCACAATTTTATACTTTCAGATTATCGCACATAATCTTCCAATAATTATAAATAAATTTAATCGAGCAATAACTTTTATTTTTTATTCAAGATTTCTTCAATCATATCCATAACTTTATTCATTTTCGACATCGTTAAATCAAATGCTTCAGAAGAAAGTGGATCGATACCAGCTTTTTTAATCAGGTCAATTGGATATTCTGAACTACCACCTTTTAATATGTAATAAAATTTATCAACTGCTGGTTGTCCTTCTTTTAAGATTTTTTCTGCAAAAGCAGTGGCATAAATTAGTGAAGTAGCATACTGATAAACATAATAAGTATAATTTACAAAATGTGGTATGTAAGCCCACTCATAAGCAATATAATCATCGACGACACAAATTCCATTATCGTGACCATAATATTTTTTTACAATGTCATAATAAATTTTACTCAGGTCTTCTCCCGTGAGTGGTTCGCCGTTTTCAATCCGTTTATGAATTTCCCATTCGAATTCTGCAAAAGAAGTTTGTCTGAAAATTGTTGTTCTGAGTAAATCGAGATATGATCCCAGTAAATACAATTTTTCTTCGTCTGATTTTACATTATTAACCATATAATTATTAAGTAAATTTTCGTTAATTGTAGAAGCAATTTCTGCAACAAATATAGAATATTGTGAATTAACAAAAGGTTGATGTTTATTTGAAAAATAGCTATGCATTGTGTGACCAAGTTCGTGAGCAAGTGTTGAAACAGATTCATAATCATCTGTCCAGTTCATCAAAATAAATGGATGATAATCATAAGCAGCTCCAGAAGAATATGCACCACTTCTTTTTCCTGCAGTTGGAATATAATCAATCCATCGTTCTTCAAAAGCTTTTTTGACTGTGTTTACATATTCTTCGCCCATAGGCTTAAATGCTTCAAGTAAAAATTTTTGACCTTCTTCAATTGTGAACTTAAATTCAACTGATTTTACTAATGGAGTATAAAGATCGTAGTAATGAAGTTGATCTACTCCAAGCATTTTTGTTTTAAGTTTCAGAAATCGGTGTAATGTTGAAAGGTTTTTATTAATCTGTTCTATTAAATTCTCGTAAACTGTAACAGGAATATTATTTACATTTAATGCACTTTCGAGAACGGTTTTATATTTTCTATTCTTTGCATAGAAATAATCTGCTCTTAATTTACCAACTAAATTTGCACCAATTGTATTTTGAAATCTTTTATAGTTTTCAAAAGTAGATTTCATTACAAGTTCTCTATCAGCACGATTTTGAACTGTTCGATATTTTGTATAAGCTGCAGAAGTTAATTCAACTTCTTCTCCTGTAGATAATTTAACTTTTGGATTTGGTTTTTCTGCATTATCAAAGATTCCATAAACTTCGCTTGGTGTAGAAGTAATTAATCCAGCACTTGCAAGTATTTCTTCTTCTCGTTGTGATAATGTATGTTCTTTCAAACGCAAAATGTCATTAACATAGAATTTAAATTCATCAAGTTCTTTTTTCTCTTCAAAGAATTTTTTAATTCTTTCTGGATCAATACTTAATATTTCAGGATTTATGTAAGAAGCAGCTTCGTTGAGTTTTGTACCAAGTGTTGTCGCTTGTTGATTTAAGGATTGATTAGCGCTTATTCTTAAATCTTCATCTGCAAGTCTAAATGCATAGTCTGATAGTTTATAGTATTTTTTTAGAGTATCAAAATAAAGTCTTAATGCATTATAAAATGTTTCTGCATTTTCACTTAATCTATTTTGATAAGATTTAATTTTTTCTATTTGATTTTCAATTTCCAATTTATCGTTATTCCATTCGTCCAGGTTTTTATAAAGAATAGAATTATCCCACTTATATTTTTCTGGAATATCTTTTCTTTCTTTATTTTGCATAAAGGTAACTTCGTACATAACAAACACCATAATTGTTATAAGATATAAACTTGTTTTCATTTGAATTCACCATATAATAATTTTGAAAAAAATTATTCCTTATTTGTTCTGAAAGAATCCCATATCATATATGCAGAAATTAAAGTGAACATAATCAAAGCAAGTAATTCTGCTTCGTTAGATTCCTGCCATTCAACATTTACCCAGTTATAGCCAGCATAACGAAGAATTGCACTTATAACGCCAAAGAGTGCACCTCCTGCAATAAATCCAGATGCAATTAAAGTTCCCCTTTCTCTTCTCGAATTATTTATCGATTCATCTTTACTTCTTGTCGAAACAAAGTGAGCAATTAAACCACCAACTAATAATGGAGTATTTAATTCAAGTGGAATATACATTCCAAGTGCAAAAGGTAAAGCTGGTACTTTTATAATTGTTAAAATCAAAGCAAAGAAAGCTCCTGCAAGATAAAGCATCCATGGTGCAGGTTGATTTGACATTAATGGTTTAATTACAGCAGCCATTGCATTTGCCTGTGGAGCTACTAAGGCATTATCACCTTTAAATCCATAAGTTTCATTTAAAACCATTATAATCCAGGATACAGTAGCAGCAGAAAATATAGTTCCTACAAATTTCCATCTTTCCTGTTTATAAGGAGAAGAACCAAGCCAATAACCAATTTTCAAATCAGTAATAAAAGCTCCAGCTTGAGATAATGCTGTACAAACAACACCACCGATTATCAAAGCTGAAATCATTCCAGAAGTTCCTGTTAATCCAACTGATACTAAAACTGCGGACGAAAGAATTAAAGTCATCAATGTCATTCCAGAGACAGGATTTGTTCCAACAATAGCTATTGCTGTAGCTGCAACTGTAGTGAATAAGAAGGAAATAATTAATACTATCAATAAACCAACAAGTGCCTGAAATAAATTATTAACAACACCAAAAAGGAAAAAAACAAATATTAGAACAGCAGTAATGAAAATACCACCAAAAATAATTTTCATTGGTAAATCTCTTTGAGTACGTTCATTATTTTCATTTATTCTTTTGCCAAATAGTTCTTGAAATCCAAGCTTAAAAGCTTTTTTAATAATTCCCGAAGAACGAACAATTCCAATAAATCCAGCCATTGCTATTCCACCAATACCAATGTGACGAACATAAGCCCGAAATATTTGTTCGGCTGACATATCTCTAATCAACAAAGTAACATTAGCTCCTATTGGCGTAGTGATGTAATCTCCAAAATATGCAATAACAGGAATCAATACAAACCATGAAAGAAACGAACCAGCAGTAATTATTGAAGAGTATTTTAATCCAATTATATAACCAAGTCCAAGTATAGCTGAGCTAACACTTAATCGAAATTCCAGTTTTATTTTTTCTGCCAGAGTTTGACCTAATGGGAACACTTTAGTTGTAAACAATTCACTCCACCATCCAAAAGTTGCAACAACAAAATCATAAACACCGCCAATTAATCCACTAATTACGAGTACCAAAGCCTGTTTACCACCCTTTTCGCCAGCAACTAAAACTTCGGTTGTTGCAGTGGCTTCGGGGAAAGGAAATTTGCCATGCATTTCGGATACAAAATATTTTCTAAATGGAATTAAAAAAAGTATACCTAAAAATCCTCCAAGAAGTGAAGCAAAAAATATTTTATAAAAATCTGCCTGAAGTTCAAGTATATAAAGAGCTGGAATTGTAAAAATTGCTCCAGCTACAATCGTTCCAGAAGTAGCACCAATTGATTGAATTATTACATTCTGACCAAGAGCACTTTTCTTTTTCAAAGAAGCAGATAACCCAACAGCTAAAATTGCTATTGGAATTGCAGCTTCGAATACCTGTCCAATTTTTAATCCAAGATATGCAGCTGCAGCCGTGAAGATTACCGCCATTATTATTCCAGTAATAACAGAATAAGGAGTAACTTCAGGATATTCTTGAGTAGGCAACATTACTGGAATATATTTTTCGCCAGGTTTCAACTCGGTATAAGCATTTGATGGAAGTCCCTGTGAAGTTTTGTTTTCCGATTGATTCATAAATTCTCTCCTATGACAAGTAATAAATTTTATAACAACTTTCTTATTAAGGAATTGAAATTATTCATAACAATTTGTATTTGAATATAATATCTCGCATTTAAAGATTTTATTTTTATTGTTACTTCACATCAATCTTGCTATAATCTAACTCAGAACCGAGCAGACTATGAGGTATTAAATAAACAATTAACATCAGAATTGCTGCAGCAAGAACCCAAACTTTTGGATTACTCGATTTCTTTATTTTGTAGAATGCAAATAACCATCCAATCATAGCAATTAGAGTTTTATTATCTGTTAAGTCAAATCCAAAAGGGAAACCAGTCCACCATTTTCCAAAAGCATAATATTGCATTATAGGTCCAAGAATAAAACCACCTATAAAGAGTGAAATAATAGTTAAGAGAAAATAAAATTTTAATTTAGGTTCTTTACTAAAATATTCGAATGCTGCTCGAGTGGAGAATAACATCGATAAAAACATTGCAAGTATATGAGGAATTAATATAAAATCAGGAACATCTCCTTTAAATCTTATTACAACAGTTTTATCTTCTGGAAGAAATATCTTTTTGTCATCCTTTTTAAGTTCTATAAAATACTCAAGCTTTCCTGCAGGAGGTTGCTTTGGCAATTCTGCTTTTAGACCATTATTATTAGTCATTAAAATGCTTTTAAAATTTTGATCGAACTTATATCTTTTCCAGTACAAAATTCCTTCAACATTATTATCAATATTAATTTCTATTAAATAATTTTTATTAGATGAGTGACTGCGTTCAAATTTGTAGGTGATTAATTTACCATCAAAATTAACTCTGCCTTTGACTGGATAAGTAGGACCTGTAACTCTTTGGTAGATTGCTGATGAAATCGTAATTAAAAAAGCTAAGAACCAGAAAAGAATACTTTTTGTTTTGGTCATACAATAATTACAATAATTCTATAAGCAACTTATGAAATGTTTTTATATAGAACAATCACTTAAATTAAGTTTAATTTCTTTTGTAATTGTGCAAAGCATTTATTGTTTTTGTTATTATATTTTTTAAAATGCTTACACCAAATAGACAACTCCTTTCTGCAAGCACCTATTGAAGATGGGCTCCCAAAAGAAGCATATTTACACGAATAATCACAGAATAGTGGATAATTTTCTTTTCTTTTATTAATTGATTTCTTTGCCACAATTTACCTTTTAATTTATCGAATAATATGAAACTTTCTTATCTTTGAAAATAAATAAAAAGGAATTAATAATGGATAAAGAAAAATTTTTTTCAGATTCATTAAAAGAAAGTGCAGAAACTAAATTGAATATTGAAAAATATTGTAAAGAAGAAGTTTTAAAAGCTATAGATATAATTTCCGGGGCATACAGAAAAGGGAAAAAAGTTTTGCTATGTGGAAACGGAGGAAGTGCTGCAGATTGTCAGCATATAGCAACTGAGTTAATGATAAGATTGAGTCATAAAATTAATCGTCCTGCATTACCTGCAATAGCACTTACTACCGATACATCAAATTTAACAGCTGGGAGTAACGATCTTGGTTTCGAAAATGTTTTTGCAAGAAGTATTGAAGGACTTGGCAACGAAGGTGATATTCTAATTGCAATTTCAACAAGTGGAAATTCTCCAAACATTATAAAAGCTGCAGAAAAAGCTCATGAAAAGAAAATGTTTATTATTGGATTACTTGGTGGTAGTGGAGGTAAATTAAAAGATTATGTTGATTTATCTATTATAATACCTTCTTCAAATGTTCAAAGAATACAGGAAGGACATATTACCGTAGCCCATATAATTTGTGAGCTTGTTGAGTTCGATTTATTTGGTTAAGATTTCAGTACAATTTTTATAAATAATAATTTAATCCTATAAATAACACAAGTTAAAATTTTTTATCTTTGCAATGAATTTTATAAAAAGAGGGGAATATGACAGCAAATTTTGACATGATAAAGAAAGTATATGCAGGATTCGAAAAGAAAGTAAAAGCTGCGCGTAAAGTTGTAGGAAGACCTTTAACTTATGCCGAGAAAATACTTTATGCACATCTCTGGAATCCTGCAAAAAAAGAATTTATCCGCGGGAAAGATTTTGCTGAATTTGCACCAGACCGCGTAGCTATGCAAGATGCAACAGCACAGATGGCTATGCTTCAGTTCATGCATGCCGGAAGAAAAACTTCTGCTGTACCAGCTACTGCACATGCAGACCATTTAATTGTTGCTCAAAGTGGTTCTAAAGAAGACCTCGAAAGAGCAATCGAAGAAAACAAAGAAGTTTATGAATTCCTTGAGAGCATCTGTAAAAAATATGGAGTTGGTTTCTGGAAACCCGGTGCTGGCATAATTCATCAGGTTATTTTAGAAAATTATGCATTCCCGGGAGGAATGATGATAGGCTCAGATTCTCATACCCCAAATGCTGGTGGACTTGGAATGATCGCTATTGGTGTCGGGGGTGCCGATGTTGTTGATGTTATGGCGGGTATGCCCTGGGAATTAAAATGGCCTAAATTAATTGGTATTAAACTTACTGGAAATCTCTCTGGCTGGACATCTCCTAAAGATGTAATCCTGAAAGTAGCAGGAATTCTAACCGTTAAAGGTGGAACCGGTGCAATAATCGAATATTTTGGAGAAGGAACAAAATCAATTTCGTGTACGGGTAAAGCTACTATTTGTAATATGGGTGCAGAAGTTGGTGCTACAACTTCAATCTTTCCTTTTGATGATAGAATGGCAAATTACTTAAGGAAAACCGATCGTGCTGACGTAGCAGAACTTGCAGAGAAATTAGCTCACGAACTTAAAGCCGATGACGAAGTTTATGCAGAACCAGAAAAATATTTTGATCAGATAATTGAAATTAACTTAAATGAACTTGAACCTCATATTAATGGACCTTTTACACCAGATCTGGCTCATCCAATTTCAAAAATGAAAGAGGCTGTAATTCAAAATAACTATCCAGATAATATAAGCGTTGCATTAATTGGAAGCTGTACTAATTCAAGCTACGAAGATATTGATCGTGCAACTAATGTAGCCCGTCAGGCATTAGCTAAAGGTTTAAAAGCAAAAACTCAATTTACAATCACACCGGGTTCAGAACAGGTTCGTGCAACTATTGAAAGAGATGGTCAACTTCAGGTTTTGACAGAATTTGGTGGAACAGTTTTAGCAAATGCATGTGGTCCCTGCATTGGAATGTGGAAAAGAATGGATATAAAAACAGGCGAAAAAAATACAATTATAAATTCATTTAATAGGAATTTTGCTAAACGAAATGATAATAATCCAGAAACCTATTCGTTTATAGCAAGTCCCGAAATAGTTACAGCTCTTGCAATTGCAGGAAGATTATCCTTTAATCCAGAAACTGATTATTTAACTAACGATGCTGGAGAACAGGTAAAACTTGATCCTCCATATGGAGATGAATTACCCGAAAAAGGATTTATAAAAGATGTAGAAGGATATATTGCACCAACACCAGATGGTTACAAAACAGAAGTAAAAATTGATCCGAATAGCGAGCGATTACAATTTCTTGAAAGATTTGAGCCCTGGGATGGAAAAGACTTTATTGATTTACCACTTTTATTAAAAGTAAAAGGAAAGTGTACAACAGACCATATTTCTCCTGCTGGTGCATGGTTAAAATATCGAGGTCATCTGGATAATATCTCAAAGAATATGTTTCTAGGTGCTATCAATGCTTTTACTGATAAAGCAGGAGAAGCAAAAAATATTTTTACAGGTGAATATAAACAGGTTCATGAAGTAGCAAGAGAATATAAAGCTCAGGGACTCGGCTGGATTGTAGTTGGCGACGAAAATTATGGCGAAGGTTCATCCCGTGAACATGCTGCAATGGAACCAAGATACCTTGGCGGCAAAGCTATAATCGCAAAAAGTTTTGCTCGCATTCATGAAACCAATCTTAAAAAACAGGGAATGCTTCCACTCACTTTTGCTAATCCCGATGATTACGATAAAATTCGTGAAGATGATAGATTAAGTATTATTGGACTAAAAGATTTTGCACCTGAAAAACAACTTAAATTAATTGCAAAACATTCAGATGGCACTGAAGATGAAATCTGGTTGAATCATTCTTTTAGTTCTACACAAATAGAATGGTTCAAGGCTGGAAGTGCACTCAATTTAATTGCACAAAGTCAAATTAAAGCTGCAAAGAAAAAACAAGCAGCAAAAAAACCTAAAGCTGCTCAATTAAAAAAGGCTAAACCTGCTGCTAAAAAGAAAGAAGTGAAAAAAGCTACTGCAAAAAAGGCAAAAGCTCAAAAACCAAAAGCAAAAAAATTGGCTAAAAAAGCTGCTCCTAAAACAGCTACCAGAACACAAAAGAAAAAAGCAGTAAAATCAAGCAGTAAATCAAAAAAGAAATAATTTAAATATCCCCTTCGTGCAAATGTAAAACACGAAGGGGATTATTTAATCTCTTCTCCAGACAATTTTATCACCTTCTTTAATTCCATATTTATCTGTGTAACCTGCATTTACTTCTACTACATATTGTGCAGGTTGACCAGATGAATATGATTGTTCAGAAAATGGAGTTGTGTTTTTGTGAATCTTTACTATTTCCATTTTTGAATTAACAAAAATCATATCAAGCGGGATAAATGTATTTTTCATCCAGAATGATTGTTGTGCTTCATAAGGAAAAATAAATAACATCCCTTGATTCTCTTCCATTTTATCGCGAAACATTAAGCCAGTCATTCTCTGTTCGTCATCATCTGCAATTTCAATATTTAATTGTGAAATCAATTCACCATCAGGTTTAATAAATGTAAGCTCACCTTCTTTAGTAAATGAATATGCTGCTTTACCTTTCATTGCTTTTTCTAATTCTGGATTAATCTCTTCTTTATTCATAATGACATTTGATAAAACAAAATACACTATAAATAGCAGTATTACCACTCCAACTGTAACTTGCATAATTAAATTTTTTCTTTTCTTTTTTTTTACCATAGCTTTCCCTTTATTAATTACATTTTTAGTTTCATCATTTTATTTGATGAAAGAAAGATTAACAGAATTTCTTTATATCTACTTAAATCTGATTTTAATTCAATTAAATTCTTACCAGACTTTATTTTTGTTGTAATAATTATCTCTTCATCTGTATCATTACTCCCTTTCAACATTACTTCGTCTTCTGTTTCAGAAAATATTATAACATCAAAATTATCTTTTGATTTTTTAATCAAAACAGGTTTTAAGAAATTACTATTCATTAACGAAAAGTTTACTGGTTCAAATATTTCATTTTCATCCTGTTCTTTTCTGTTTACTGTTGATGTTTTATTATCTAAAAAGTTTTGAAACTTATAATCTTTTATACTCGAATATCTAAAAATTGCAAAGCCCTGTGCACCAATAGTTCTGGTATATTCAATCATCTTTTCGATTTTACTTTTGATATCATCCTTAAAAGCTCCGATTCCAATTATAACATTTTTCCCGAATGAATTATTAACCCATTCTCTGGTTATAACTTCAAAATTATTTTCAATAGACCAATAAACCTGAGGAACGATATAATCAAGCAATCCTCTTTTTAACCATTCTCTTGCATCCTGATAAACATCATTATATCCTTCCCAGCCACTCATTCCAGAGTGATTTTTGTAAATTCCAATTGGTGTAGCTCCAAGTTTAACATAAGGTTTTACAGATTTTATTTTTTTATTTATTAACTCAATTAAGTCTGTAATATTTTTTCTTCGCCAATTGTCTTTTGATAATCCTTTTCCGTAAATATTAAAAAGAGAATCATCATTAAAATTTCTGCCTGGATAACGAATGTAATCAAGATGAATTCCATCAACATTATAATTTTTTACTAATTCTTTAATCAAATCAGAAATATATTCTCTAACTTCTGGAATTGCAGGATTTAACCAGTATGATTTCATTTCATTTTCCTGATATTCAATAATCCAATCAGGTTTTCTTTTTACAATATGATCTGGATTATTTAAAATATCCAGTTCGCCACCTGCAAATACCTGCACAACATTCAACCATGCATGAATTTCAATGCCACGTTTATGTGCTTCTTGAATTGCAAATTGTAGTGGATCATATGGCAGATTTCCTTTACCATCAATATAAAATGAACACGGTTCAAAAGAAGAATTGAATAAAACAGTACCGTTACTTCTAACCTGAAAATAGATTGTGTTCAAATTTTTTGATTTAATGCTATCAAAAATTTCTATGAGAGATTTTTTTTGTACTTCAATATCAAAAGTTGGCGGTGGCCAATCCAATCTATGATTTGTTGCAATCCATACCGCACGAATTTCTTGATTTTTTTGAGAAAAGTTGATTGAATGGAATAGAAAGAAAAGCGAAGTTAATAAAAATATCTTCTTTATCAGCATCATTAAGCTTTATAATATTGTAGACCATTGTTTAATGCATAAATAACATCTTCTTTTTTTGTTTCAATATCGACAAATAACTCTCCAGCTTTTTTAAGAAGTACGAATTTAATTTTCTCATCTTTATTTTTTTTATCTCGTTTCATTATTTCATAAAGTTTTTTAGTATCATACTTTTGAATATCAATTGAATCAGCAAAACTTATTAGTAATGGTAAATATTTCTCGAGATTTGAATCGTTAAGTAAATTAATTTTATTTGATAGATGAAGTGCACATGCAAGTCCAGCAATTACAGCCTGTCCATGTTTTATATGATGTTTTTGTTCTACTTCAATTGCATGAGCAAAAGTATGACCAAGATTCAATACTTTCCTTAAACCTGTTTTTTCTTTTTCATCATTTCTGACTATATCACTTTTAAATTGAATACAATTTTTAATAACATCAATAATTGTAGTGCTATTAAACTCAAGAATTTTATTGCGTTTATTTTTGATTTCTTCGAAAAAATTATCTCCAATAAGTAGACCATATTTTAAGATTTCACCCATACCACAAACAATTTCTTCGTGTGGTAAAGTTTTTAGAAATTCTATATCAATAAACACCAGATCTGGTTGATAAAAAGTTCCGACAATATTTTTTGTGTTGCCAAAATTAATTCCTGTTTTACCACCAACAGAACTATCAACCATAGAAAGAAGTGTTGTTGGTACATTAATATATTTTATGCCTCGTGAATATATTGATGCAGCAAAGGATGCTACATCACCAGTTATTCCTCCACCAATAGAAATTAATAATGTATCTCTTCCAAAATTGTTTTTAATTAGAGCAGCGATAATATTTTTTATTTCAGTAAATGATTTATTTTTTTCTGTTGCCTCGAAGACATACAGAAATTTTTTCGTTCCAATATTATTATAAAATAAAGAAATCTTATCTCTATGATTTAGATACAGATTTTTATCAACTACCAGGAAAATATTTTTATTTCTTTTAATTACATCTAAGTTTGATAGTTTATGAAAGATATTGCTACCAAGATAAACTTGATAAAAATTATTTGGAATTTTTATATCAATCTTTTTCATTAAATAATCTCAATATTTTTTTTGCGATTGTATCAATTGTAACACCGATAGGATTGGAACTAGTATCAACAATTAGATCTGCTTTTTCATAGAAAGGTTTTCTTTTTTCAAGAAGTTCATTAATTCTTTTCATAAATTCTTCTTTTGAAGCTTCGCCAAGGACAAACTCACGTAATAATGGTCGATCGGTTTTATTTTTAAGTCTTTTATAAATTTCTTCTGGTGATACTTTAAGATAAATAATTTTTCCTGTGTTTTTCATTAATTCATAATTATCTGGAAATGTAATAGTCCCACCTCCAAGTGAAATAACAACATTATCCTTTTGAGTTAATTTTTTTAGTATTTCACTTTCAAGATTTCGGAAGTATGGTTCACCTTTTTTCTCGAATATTTCAACAATTGTAGATTTTTCAAATTCTTCGATTTCCTGATCGAGATCATAAAAATCTAATCCAAGCACATTAGATAGGATTGGTCCTATCGTGCTTTTACCACTTGCCATAAATCCAGTTAGATATATACGCATAACTTTTATAAAAGTTTATTGACAAATATAAATAAACTTATTGAACATCAGAATTACTGTTATTAACATTTTATTAGAAATGAATTCCAATTCCAAGGCAAAAACTTATTCCATCGACATTGGTTTTTGTGGTAAAAGTTTGTGGATATATATAGTATCTTCTGCCATTATGGATTAATGAGTTATCGGAGTATTTACTTTTCAATTCTATGTTTGGATCACGAAACCTCATTTGTGTTCGTAAAAAAATTAAACTATTAATTATATAATCCATAGTAAAAGAGACCTGAATGCCAAAATCAAAATTAATTTTATCATTAACAGCATAAATGTTCTCAAAATTTCTGTTGCTTTTTCCAAAATAAAATCCTGCACCACCACCCATATAAAATTTAAATTTTTCTGTTGAAAATGGGAGCAGATAATAAAGTGTTATTTCAAAAGGAATAATTTTATATCCATCGTTAATATCCAGACTTATCTGGCCAAGGTTATAATTTTTAATAACCAAATTTTTTTCCACATACTCGATCCAGAAACCAGCATATAAGTTTTCGAGCATTTGAATGCTAAGTTCGGTTGATAGACTAATTATATCATTTAATTCATTATATGACGAACGAACAACTGGATCCGGTGAGTCTGGCTGTAAATAAAACTTAGAAGTATTAGTATAATTGAAGTTTACTGATACATTAAAATTCTGAAAAGTTTGCGAGTAAATAAAAGTTGAATAGAAAATAAATATCAAATAAAAACAACGATTCATTCTTAAAAAAAATTGTGTTTAAAACTAAATAAATTTTTTAAACGAAACTCAATGTATAAATAAAAAAAGCCGTGATTATAACTCACGGCTCTTTATCTGCGAACAAAAATAATTAACGATAAAAGAGATGCCGATTATCTACAATATCAGCTTCTTTTTTAATTTCCTGCAGCCACATATTGAGTAAATAATTTTTCTTATACTGAGCAAGTTCTCTTCTAATTCCAAGCTTTTGTAATTCAAAAGTATTAGGATCGAACTTAGTACGATATCTTACATTTATCAAATAAACACCCAGGTTACCTTTAACCGGTTGTGACCATTTATTCAATTCTCCTTTAAGCGAGTAATCTGCAAAAGCATATTCCAACCCAAGATTAGGGATAGAACCTGCAGAAGTAAATTCTGAAGTAGAATCAACCCGGGCTTTATTCCACACAGTTAATGCTAAATTTTTATCTCCATTATCACCAAGTTTAGCACGAATTTGTTTAGCAATCGACAATGCTTTTTGAATCTTTTTCTCTTGAATAACTTTTGCTCTTACAAAGTTTTTAACTTCTTCAAACTTCTGGAAACCAGCTTTCTTTGCATCAGAAATTTTAACTACAACATAACCTGCAGGAACTCGGAATACATCGCTTACATCACCCAGACTATTTTCAAATGCCCATTTAACCAGTGCTTTATTTACTCCCAATCCAGGAATTGCAACTACATCTTCTGTAAAAGGTGGAGTTTCAATAACATCGTATTTCATCATTTTAGCTTCAGATTCAAAACCATTTTCTTTTGCTACGTAAGCAAAATCTGATGCATCTTGATAAAGTTTATCGAGTGTTGAAGCTGAGATTTGTATTTTATTAGTAATCTTTTCTATAACAAAATCTTCATTTAATTTACCAGTAACTTTTATTATATGATAACCATAAGTTGTCTTAACAGGTTTTTGAATAACACCTACTTTGCCTTTGAAACAAGCATCTTCAAATTCTTTAACCATCTGGCCTTTAGAAAACCAGCCCAGGTCGCCACCATTTGCTGCAGAACCAGGATCGTTTGATTTTGATTTTGCAACTGTGGCAAAATCGGCTCCTTTAATTAATTCATTATAAATTTGATTTGCTTTTTCTAAATCTTGTTTATCATTTCCTGTAGAACGAATCAAAATGTGAGAAGCACGAACAACTTCATTTTTAGATTTAACCCTATCGATCAACTTATAAATTGTATATCCTTCGTAAGTGGCAATTGGTCCAATTACATCACCTTTATTTGATTTAAGTAAAATATCTCTTACCTGTACAGGAAGTGCTGTAATTGAAATTGTATCTCTTCTATAAGGTTGATCTGAATATATCTGAACATAAGATTTAAATGAAGCAGTATCACTTTTAATTTTAGCTACAATAGCTTCAAGATTATTTTTAATTCCTATAGAATCACTTTTAGATGGCTGACGGCGGAAAAGTACATACTTAAGTTTTCTGGTAGGTTCAACTTTATAATCTTCTTTATGTTTTTCATAATAATTTTTTAATTCTTCTTCAGTGACTTTAATTTCGTTATCTGGTATAGAGCCAGTGCTAACAAGAACATAATCGGCACGCATTTTAATATTTTGCCTGATGAAATGCTCTTTAACTTCTTCGTCGCTAATAACAATTGAAGCAAAAAGATAATCCTGAAGTTTTTGTTGTTGTAATTGTTCTCTAATTAAATCTTCATAATAAAGAACAATTTCTTTATTTCTTGGATCTCGAAGAGCCTGTTCGTAGAGTTGTCTATTGAAAAATCCAGTTGAATCAGTAAATTGTCTTCTCAATTCTTCTGGTGGATTTGGTCCAAGGAGAGCTTCTCTAACTTCGTCATCGGTAACAACAATTCCAAATTCTTTTATTTTTTTCTGAAGTAATTTTTGAGTGACGATTGCATCCCATACCTGATCTCTAAAGAAATCCATCTGGCTTTCGTCAATTTGCTGTCCAGTCATTCTTTCTTGATTCTGTCGTGCTCGTTCAACCATATTCGAAAAATCCTGGTAAGAAATTTCCTCTCCATCAATGGAACCCACATTTTGAGATCTTTGACCTAAAAATTCAAGAACTCTTGAATCTGATATAACCATAAAAAGAACAAATAAACCACCCACAAGAAGAATGAACCACGGAGCTAAACTCCTCATTCGGGCCATCATCGCCATATAATTCAACCTCCGTTTAAAGAAAACATTAAATTTTAGGAAGTTAATTTAGATACACTGTATAACAAAAGCAATGAAGAAGAATGTTTATTTTATTAAGAATCCATGTAAATATCTGGAAGGTAAAAATAAGTTTTGTTTAGAAATGCATTAAGAAATTATTAAAAACTAACCTTTTTTGTATAAGCTTTAAATAATAACTCATTATATTCATCAAAAGAGATTTCAACCGAGCCAAACATTTTCAAATGTTCTGTTTGAAATTGAACATCAAGTAATACAAATCCTTTTTCATTTAATCTTTCTAAAAGTTTTACGAGTGCACATTTTGAAGCCTGCGATACTTTTGAAAACATCGATTCGCCAAAAAATGCTCCACGGTATGCAATTCCATAAAGTCCTCCAACCAATTCATTATTTTCATAAACTTCAACAGAATGAACATAACCGAGTTTAATTAATTTTTTATAAGCTTCTATTAATTCTTCAGAAATCCAGGTATGAGGTCTATTTGCACAATTTAGAATTACTTCAAGAATTTTTTCGTCGTATTTGTATTCAAAATTTGATTTTTCCATAAACTTACGAAGTGAGCGAGGTATGTTGTAGTTATCAAGTGGAATAATAGTTCTAATTTCTGGCAGATACCATTCAATTACTCCATTCTCATCTGCCATAGGGAAAGCACCCTGTGCATAAAGTTGAATCATATATTCGGGTTTGAGAAAATCTTTTTTAGAAATAATTTGCTTTTCACTCATGTGATATTACTTCGAACTTTATTATATCAAAACCTTTTTTAGATTCAAACCCGGCAAAGAATACTCCAATAAAAACGAGCAACATTCCTACAAGAAAAGTTGCAATAATAAAAGTATCCATTTTTTGGACAACAAATATTGAAGATAATCCCAGTAATATCGAAGTCAACACAAACAGAGAAACAGCACTCACTAAATATAAAACTGCATTCCGAACAAGTTTTAATCGATAAACCAATGCTTCTATTTGCTTTGCAATACTTGCAAGACGCACATTTTCTTCTGTATCAAGAGCTTTTTCGCCAGCTTTTAATAACAATCTTCTTTTTTCTTCATTCAATAATCTTATTCGATTGGCCAAAAGTGAATATCGATTATTCAAACTCAGAAGAAGAAGACCGCAGGCACTTATCATGACTGCAGGTGCTAACATCAATTGAATTATGTTAACTGCTTTAATTGAGAATAAATTTTCCATCTTATTTTGAATATATATAATTATGAAGAACTTCGATTGTTTCTTTTTGTACCTTTAAATCTATTTCTAAAAGATCACGAATTGATAAGATTCCAACAAGTTTATCATTTTCAATTACTAATATATGTCTTGTACCTCTATCTTTCATTTTTTTTAAGCATTCTTCGTATGTTTCATTTATATCTGCAAGAACTAAATCTTTAGACATAACTGTATCTACAGTAGTCGACTTTAAATCAAGGTTATTTGCAATTACTCTTCTTACTAAATCTCTTTCAGAAAATACGCCGAGTAATTTTCCGTCTTCGCTTAAAACAGGAACCAAACCAATATTATATTTTGCCATAAAGAGGACTGTATCGTAAATACTGGTTCCCGATTTTACAGTTAATATACTCTTGGTAAGAATTTTTTGTTTTATTGATTTCATTTCCCCTCCAAATTTTTTCTACAAAGACTTAAAGTCTATTTTAATCTAATATAAATAAGTAGAGAATTGCAACAGTTTAAATTTTAAAATCAAATTTTGTTTGAAGCTACCTCTTCAATTTCTTCGATTGATTTTGGAATAGGTTTTCCAAGTATTCTACTTCCATTGTTTGTAACTAAAATATCATCTTCGATTCGTATTCCACCGAAATTTTTATATAAATTCAGTCTCTGATAATTTATAAATTCTTCGAACTTTTTTTCTGCTTCCCATTTTTCAATTAATTGTGGAATAAAATAAATACCGGGTTCTACTGTAATTACAATTCCCGGTACCAGAGCTTTTGCATAACGAAGCGATTTTAGTCCAAATTGAGAGCTTCGTTTTATTTTATTATCGTAGCCAAAATTATTTTCACCAAAATTTTCAAGATCATGAACATCAAGACCAAGTAGATGACCGAGTCCATGTGGAAAGAAAAGAGCATGAGCTCCTTGTTTTACAGCTTCTTTAATATCACCTTTCATTAATCCAAGTGCTTTTAAGCCTTCTGCAATTACTGTTGAAGCTTTCAAGTGGATATCTTTATAACTAACTCCCGGTTTAATGGATTTTATAGCTGTTAACTGTGCAAGTAAAACTATTTCATAAATTTCTTTTTGTATCTGAGAAAATTTACCACTTACAGGAAAAGTTCTTGTAATATCACTTGCATAATGTAAAAAACTTTCTGCACCACTATCATTTACAACAATATCTCCAGCTTTTAATTTATTTCCATAATAATGATTATGAAGAGTTTCGCCATGCTTCGAAAAAATAACTGGAAAAGACAAACCATTTCCCATTGAAATTGCTATTCCTTCAATAAAACCAGCTATTTCTTTCTCAATCATTCCTGGTTTTGTAAATCTCATAGCCGATACCTGCATTTCATATGCAATTGAAATTGCTTTTTCTATTTCTTCTATTTCCTCTCTTGATTTAACAGCACGCTGTTCGGCTACTGCTTTAATTAATTCAGGAGATGCATAATCATTTATTCTTGTAGCATCAATTCCCAGTAATATTTGTAACTTAATCATATTACTATGTCGATATTGCGGAATGAAATGAATTTTTCTTCCTTTTGATAGTGCGTTTTTCAAAATATTTTCCAACTCACTCATACTATAAGTCTGTTTAACTCCACATCTTGAGGCTTTTTGTTTAACTGTTTTTTGTGGACCCATCCAAATTATTTCATCTATTGTAAAATCATTCCCAAAAATCAATTCTTTGTTTTCGTCTATATCAATAATAGCTGCAAAGTTTGGCTCGTCAATCCCGAAGTAATATAGAAATGTACTATCCTGTCTGAATCTGTAGGTATTATCTGTATAATTCATTGGTGATTCATCATTACCCAAAAAAAGAATTAGACCACTTTTAATTTTCTTTTTTAGTTCATTTCTTCTTTCTTTATAAATCTTTGGTGAAAACATTTTATCCTCTTTATAATATTTTTAATTCTTTTAGCAAAATAAAAAATAAATTTTTAACAAAAAGTTTATTTCTAATTCTTTATGTAAATTTATTAATCAATTTAGCACCCGATAATTTTTTTAATTATTTTGTAATTCAATTCTTGAGATTAATAACCAACAGCAATTATGATTGATAAAAAAACAAAAGCATTATGGAAGAAAAGATTGCAGGAAGAAATTGATGCTGAATTTCTGTATAAAACTTTATCAGAAATAGTAGAAGATGAAATCAAAAAATCTCTTTACCAAAAGTTAGCTTTAATAGAGGAAAAACATATAAATGTTTGGTTAGAACATTTTAAAAGAAATTCTATTCCCATTGATGAATTAAAACCAACAATAAAAGCCAGGTTATTAAGTAAGTTCAGCAAAAAATATGGTTCTACTTTTTTAAGCAGATTGATGTTAATGGAAGAATCATCAGAAGTAAAATCATATCTAAATCTTTATAAAAACTCCGATTCTTCTCAAACAAAAGACATAGCATTAAAGTTAGCCAAAGATTCAGCATTACACGCAAAATCGTTAATGACTTCACTGGAGAAGCAAGCAGAACCATGGCATGCAGCTGAATCTGGAGGATTACTTCGAAATATAGTTTATGGATTTAATGATGGATTAACAGCAAATTTTGGATTGATAGCCGGCGTAATTGGTGCTTCTGCTCAGCAGCATATAATATTGATTTCAGGTATAGCAGGAATGATTGCAGATGCACTTTCGATGGGCTCATCTGGTTATCTTGCAGCAGTAAGTGAAAAAGAAGTATACGAACATGAAAAAGCAATGGAAGCTGAAGAAATTAAATTGATGCCAGAACTTGAAATTGAAGAACTCGCATTAATTTATGAATCAAAAGGAATTGAAAAAACTGAAGCATTGCAAAGAGCTAAAGAAATTATGCAAAATCCACAACAAGCACTTGAAGATAAAATGCACGAAGAACTTGGATTGGCTGAACGAAATATTAGTCCCTTAACCGAAGGCTGGGTTACAGGATTAGCAACTGCAATTGGGGCACTAATACCAATCTTCCCATTTTTCCTTTTTGATGGATCAATTGCAATCTGGAGTTCATTTGCTATTTCAATGTTGTCTCATTTTGCTGTTGGGGCAGCAAGAAGTTTCTTCACAGGTAGAGGTATTTTCCGAAGTGGTTTTGATATGTTTATAGTTGGATTTGGAGTTGCTGCAATTGGATATATTATTGGTGATCTGGTCTTAAAATTATTTTTGTAATGACCACAAAGACGTAATAACTATTTTTCAAGCTCAAAATAAATTTAGATAAAGATGAACAACAAATTAAAATCACTTTTGTTCGCCATCGCATCAATTATATTATGGTCAACATCGGCAACTGCTTTCAAACTTACTTTGAAAGGATTGAGTGTTTCTCATCTTCTTTTAATTTCTTCTTTTACAAGTACAATCATTTTTTTTGTTTTTATGTTATTAAATTCTCAAAAAAATATATTATTGATACTCAGAGGTAAAGATTTCAAAAATAACTTAACTCTGGGAATAATTAATCCCTTTCTTTATTATTTAATATTATTCAAAGCATATTCAATTTTACCTGCACAGGAAGCACTTCCATTAAATTACACATGGCCTATTGTAATTTCGATTTTTTCTGTTCTTTTTCTTAAAAATAAACTTACTGCAAGAACAATAATTGGTTTAATTATAGCTTTCATGGGTGTAATAACAATTGCAACAAGAGGAAATATTTTCAGTCTACATTTTCATAATTTACTTGGAGTTTCACTTGCTATAGGAAGTTCTGTAGTTTGGGGATTATTCTGGATACTCAATCTACTCGACAATAGAGAACCATCAGAAAAACTTTTTGGATCATTTTTATTTGGTACTATTTTAATTGCATTCTATGTTTTTCTTTTTGATGCGGACTTTAATATTCAATTAAATTATTTCTTAGGAGCAGTCTATATTGGATTTTTTGAAATGGGCATCACATTCTTTTTGTGGTTGAAAGCATTATCATTAAGCGAAAATAAAGCCCATACCGCAACACTTGCTTATCTTTCTCCATTCATTTCATTAATATTTATCTCATTAGTACTTGGCGAAAAATTATTTGCTTCATCTGTACTGGGACTTGTTCTTATTGTTGGTGGGATATTAATTCAACAAATAAAACAGAATTAATCTTCTTACCAGTTTTCTACTTTATCAATATTTTCATCTTTACCAAATAAAATAAGGCTATCCCCTTTTTCAATAACATAATTTGAATTAGGGAATATTACATTTTCCTTATCTGTTGATGATTTTTTTATCATTAAAACTTCCAGATCAAAATTTTTTCTGAATTCAAGTTGCAAGAGTGATTTCCCGACTAAATCTTTAGGAACATTTTTTTCTATTATTGAATATCCTTCAAATATTTTTACTCTTTTTGCTTTTTCCAGTTTAATGAGATTGAACGAGAGTTGCTCAATTAATTCTGTTTTTAAGCTTTCTTTATTGTATAAAGAAATAACATCATTTCTACTAATTGTACCAAGTATTTTTTCACCATCAGAAGAAACAACTGGAAATTCATCAATTTCAGTAATTTCAAATAATCTAATAACAGTTTCTAATGTATCATCTTCTTTGATTATAGTGATATTATTCGAAGCAATATCTTTTGCAACAAGAATATCCTTAATACTTTCATACGAAGTAAACAATTCTCTTAAGTTCGATAGAGATATGTATCCATTAATTTTCCCAGAATTATTAACTATATAAAAAACATTATGATTACTTTCCACTAATTTCTTGATTAAAACTGTTAGCGGTGTATTTTCATGAATAACATCTATATCTTTTTTCATTGCATATTTAACAGGTATAAAATCGATATTTATTTCTTTTCTTTGTGCAATTCGATAACCCTGTTGTTCAAGGTATCTCTCGTGTATAGATTTTTTTAACGTAAGTTGAACAAACATTGTGCTTGTTACAACTGCAAGCATTAATGGAAGTATAAATGAATAATCTTTTGTCATTTCAAAAATTATTAAGATGGCAGAAATAGGTATAAAATTAATTCCTCCAAGTACAGCTCCCATTCCAACTAACACAAATGCTGTTATATCAATATTATTTCCAAATAAGGTATGCGTAGAAATTCCATACAAATAACCAAGACAGGCACCAATAAATAACGAAGGAGCAAAAATACCACCAAAACCACCTGAGTTCAGTACCATAGGAACCAGCATAAATTTTAAGATCAACAAAATAAAAACTACTTGCCATGCCAATGAATTCGAAAGAATTTGATTAATTCCGTTGTAACCAATTCCAAAAATATATTTATAGAAATAACCACTTATACCTACAATTAATCCAATAGATGTCATTAAAACCCACTGTGGAATTTTCTTAAT
The DNA here is from genome assembly GCF_036860695.1 of Rosettibacter firmus. NCBI lineage: Bacteria > Pseudomonadati > Ignavibacteriota > Ignavibacteria > Ignavibacteriales > Melioribacteraceae > Rosettibacter > Rosettibacter firmus. The sequence continues at coordinate 1,346,561 of NZ_JAYKGJ010000001.1, forward strand.
AAATTTTATCTGGAAAAATTTATTTAATAAATCTGAATAAGTAACAAATGCAAAAGAAACAATGCCTGCAAATATTCCAAGCAAAGCATAATGATAAAGTTGAAGATAATTACCTACTTCTGGACTATGAAAAATAAAAACAGATTTATTTCCTAAAAAAGATCTTGATACAGCACTTGCAGTTATTGATGAAAGAATTAAAGTAGGAAAGCTGGAAGTAGAAAATTCATTTAATAAAATAATTTCAAGGGCAAAGAAGATTCCTCCAATAGGTGTATTGAAGATAGCGGAGATAGCAGCACCAGCTCCAGCTGCAGTAAGAACTCGTTTTTTATTATCCGGAAGTTTAAATAAAAATGCTAACTTATTAGCAATTCCTCCTCCCAGACGAGCTGCTGGTCCTTCGGGCCCAACTGTATTTCCAGAGCCAATACTAATAACTGGAGCTATAAAATGAAATATTGTTGTTCTGAATGGGATTCTATTACTAAGAGCAACTGCTTTAATAACTTCTGTAACCCCTCGTTTGTTTGCATAATCCGGGGCTAATAAAATCATTATACTTTGAATTAACATTCCCACTGCTGGAATAAAAATAACAGCATAAGTACCAAGGAAATATAAACCATTTGCAGTTTGTTTAAAAAAGAGTTCATTGAAGAACTCAATTGAATTGTGGAACAAAACAGCGGCTAAGCCAACTATTAATCCAGTAACAATTGAATATAAAATATTTAATGTGAACTCGTGCTTGATTGAGTATGAAAAAATTTTCCGGGAAAGTTTTTTATTAAAAAACAATCTTATTCCTTTTACTTTTCCTTTCTAATAATTATCAACGTTGCATCGTCGTCCCAATTTCTTCCGCCGCCATAAACATAAAGTGTATCAAAAACTATATCCAATAATTGATCTGGTGTTTTATCGAAATGTTCTTGAATAATTTTCTTTAATCCAGAGACATCAAAATCATTTTTATTTCCATTTTTTCTTTCAGTAATTCCATCACTAAAAAGAACAAGTAAGCTTCCGGGTTTCATGAAAGCATGTCCGCGTTGTATATTAATTTCTGGTAAAGCACCAAAGATTAATCCGGTAGAATCAAGCTCTATAAATTCTTTGCCATCGTATAATAATGGTGCTGGGTGACCAGCATTTACATAAAGTATATTTCCATTTTTTTCAATTTCTGCATAAAATAGAGAAATAAAACTTGTTGAGTATACACTGCGATAAATAACATTATTTAATTTTTTAAATGTATAAACCATTTTAAGATGTTTTTCGAGTCCCATTCTAAGTCCAGTAACAACATCGCGAGCTAATAATGCAGCAGGTAATCCATGACCACTTGCATCGCCAATACATACACCAAAAACTTCGTCATCAAAATTAAAGTAATCATATAAATCACCACCGACCATCTCTGCAGGAATTGATCTTCCTGCAACAGTTAGTCCTTCAAATTCAGGAGCATTGAGCGGCAATAAGCTTTGTTGAATTTGAGCAGCCTGTTCCATTTCATTTTTTACAGCTTCAGAAGTTAATCTATATGATAGAACAGTTCTTACTGCATTCAAGCACAATTCAATTTCTTCACGTATCCAGCCGCTCATTAAATCAAAAATAAAAATCCATCGCTGGTCTTTACTTTTAACAGTAATTGCTGCTGGAATTCTGTATTCTCCATTTTGTCCAACAGTTTTATCGATCGTTAATTCTGGATTATCAAAAATATACGTCTTTGATTTTAGTAATACCTGAATAGCATTTGAATCAACAGGAATTTTTTCAGGATGATTTTTATTTGAAGATATTAAAACGAATTCGTTTTCTCTTTCTTCATAAATTCTACCGTTGCCAATATGTAAATCCTGGCCAAATGTTCTTTCGAGTTCATCAACAATTGAAAAGAGAAAATCTTTACCAGATTTTTCCTGTCCAATTTTCGAAAGGAGAGAATCCAGCTTTCTATGAAATATTTTTGGATCGAGCATATCTTTCAAAGATTAAATTAATTTATAATATAAATTTACAAAAGATAATAAACTTATTTTAATAAAATTTATGGCTTAAGTTAAAGTTGAAGGTAAATAGCACTCTTAGATTAAATTATTTCATCTGGATTGATTCATTTCTTAATAAATTTTAGTTTTGCAGGAATTTTAAATTAATATTGTGAGAAAAGATGGAAACACAAAGTATTTCAATCCCATTATTAAGTTTACTCCCATTCGTTTTGATGTTATTATCAATTGCAATATTCCCTTTATTCTGGAATCACTTCTGGGAAAAAAATTCTAACAAATTAATTGTTGCAATTATACTCAGCTTTCCTGCAGCTATTTATCTTTTAGCAGCAAATTTAAGTGACCACTTATACGAAACGATGGTTTTTGATTATGTGCCATTTATAATTCTTCTTGGTTCCCTTTTTACAATAACAGGAGGAATATATTTATCGGGCGATATTCAGGCAAAGCCTTCTGTAAACACATTATTTTTAGGAATTGGTGCAGTGCTTGCATCATTTATGGGAACAACAGGTGCTGCAATGCTTTTAATTCGTCCTGTCATTCAAACAAATAAAGAAAGACAATTTAAAGTGCACACCATTTTATTTTTCATTGGTATTATTGCTAATTGTGGTGGTTTATTAACACCACTTGGAGATCCACCTTTATTTATGATGTATTTACGCGGTGCACATTTTACCTGGTTCTTTAAATTATTCCCTGAATGGTTTATTACTAATGCACTTCTTCTATTAATTTATTTTATAGTTGATTCATATTATTATAAAAAGGAACCCATTTCTTCCATTCAACTTGATAGAACAAATATTCGTCCAATAAAGTTAGAAGGAAAAATTAACTTTTTGTGGCTTGCAGGTGTTGTTTTATCTGTTGCTTTCCTGAATGAACAATATTTACATTTTATTGAAAAGAATGAATACTATAAATTCATTCGTGAAGCTGCAATTGCTGCTATGGCTATCCTTTCTCTTTTATTTACACCAAAACTTGTAAGACAATCAAACAACTTTACATGGGAACCAATTAAAGAAGTTGCTTATTTGTTCTTTGGAATATTTATAACAATGGTTCCATGTTTACTTTATCTTGAAGTAAATGCACATACTTTAGGTGTTACACTGCCACATCAGTTTTATTATTATACTGGATTATTAAGTAGTTTCCTTGACAATACTCCAACAGCAGTTACATTTCATTCTTTAGCTTTAGGTTTAGGAATTAATACTGGTAATCTTGTTGCTGGAATTCCAGAAGAATTATTAAAAGCAATTTCTACAGGTGCAGTCTTTTTTGGTAGTATGACTTACATAGGAAATGGTCCAAACTTCATGGTTAAAGCAGTTGCAGAAGAAAATAACATTAAAATGCCAAGCTTCTTTGCTTATATGTACAAGTTCTCTTTAATAGTTCTATTACCAATTTTTATAATAATTCAATTATTATTCATATAATTAAAAAAAGAGAGACTACAATTTCATATCAAGATTTATTTGTTTGTAGTCTCTCTTTATTGCTGGTAAAATTAGTGCAAGTAAAAAAGTTATTAATCCAAGATAATAAAATATATCACCCACGATATGATCATAATTAATAATTCCTGTTTCGTTCAGAATATAATTCCAATCATGATAAACTTTTTTACCACCCAATAATGGTAATCTCATTAATCTTGCATCTGAAGCATATGCGCTGATGTTTAAAAAATTTTCGCCCAGCCAGATTAAAAAGATTTGTGCAATAACAGTATTGTTAACTTTCAAATAATAAACTACAAACATTAAAGGAATTAAAATCTGTGTAATTGTTCCACCAAGAGTATAAATGAATTTACCAAATAATTTAAATATGCCGTGCCCTCCTTCGTGGATTAATAAATTTATGTAATCAATAAATATAAATTTTCCACCATTATTTATTAGATAAACAACGATTGGAATTAACAAAATAGAACTAATCCATTTTTTAAAATTGATCTTCAAACTAATCTTCAAACATTTTTCTTAATTGATTAATATCTCGAGTTATTCCCAGACATACAATTAATTTTATTCTTGCTTTCTGTCCATTCAAATATTCCGCAAAAATAACTCCAATTTGTTTTAACCATTTACCAGCTCCCTGATAACCATAAATATCAAGTGTTTCGCCAGCAGGACATCTTGAAACAAGAACTACAGGAATATTTTTTTCTACTGCATATTTTATTCCCTCAAATGCCTTAGGTGGAACATTACCTACTCCCATAGCTTCAATAACAATCCCATCAACACCACTATCGGCAGAGAATCGGAAAAATTTTTCATCCATGCCAGCATAAACTTTAATTAAATCAACATTAGGATTAATTTCATCAACTTCAAATTTTTCAAGCTTTCTTGGCATTCGATTAAAAAATACTCTCCCTTTATCAACAAATCCCAGAGCACCAAAATCGAGACTTCTAAATGTTTCTACATCTTCTGTATGAGTTTTTGTTACTTCACTTGCAGCATTAATTTCTCCATTAAGGCATACTAAAACTCCCATGCCTCTGCTATTTGGATTATTAATAATATGAATCGCATCAATTAAATTTTGTGGGCCATCCCAGTCTGGTTCAGAACTTGTTTTCATTGCTCCAATCACAACAATTGGTTTTTCTGTCTTAACCACTAAATCCAGAAAGTAAGCTGTTTCTTCAAGAGTATCTGTTCCGTGAGTAACAATTATTCCATCTATTGCTGGATTATTAACTAACTCTTTAATTTTTTTTGATAGCTCAAACATCAATTGCGGAGTCATGTGGGGACCTGGATAATTACCAAATTCATAAATCGAAATATTTGCAAGATTTTTTGCTTCGGGAATTAGTTGCATAATTTCATTCCCATGAAAGAAAGGAACTGCAGCTTTTGTGTGTTCATCAATTTTCATTGAAAAAGTACCACCGGTAAATACAATTAATATATTTTTCATTAATCCTCTCAAAATAATTTTAAGTTACACTTAATTAAAAAACTTGTACTGTAATTATGAGATAATCTTTCATAAAAATTTTTTTGATATTAAAACACAATATGATATAACAAAAAATATCAAAACTCTTATGAAAAACATAAATTTTATTACTTTAATAAGATTCATTTCTAATGTTATCAAAATATTAAATTTTTATTAGCATAATAAAAAACACCATTAACTCATACTTCTTATATAAAAGCATACTTAATAACTCACTCACAAATGCCATCAGAACTCCTCTTTAATGAAAATAATTTTCTTGACAAAAAAAGTTTATAAATTTATATTGTTATCGATATTATACTAATTAAACCGTTTTTATATATAATGAATTGGTTTAAGTAGTCCCTTTTTTAATTTCTTTATACTTTTTTAATGAAAATAAATCGAAAATAGTTATAAGGGGGAGCCATGAAGTCAAATTTTTACAAATCTTTCTACTTACTAATCTTTTTCACTTCACAATTAATTTTAGCACAGGGTTCCGGAAGTATCAAAGGAAAAGTAATAGACAGTAATACAAAAGAACCATTAGTAGGTGCAAATGTTGTAATTGTTAACACAAGTCTTGGTGCAGCAACAGACTATGATGGAAAGTTTGTAATTCATAATGTACCTACTGGTAAAAGAGTAATAAAAATTTCATATATCGGTTACAAAACAAAAGTTATTGAGATTGATGTTGGTACAAAAATAATTGATTTACAGGATATTCCCTTAGAACAACAAGTAGCAATAGAACTTGAAGTAGTTGTAACTGCACAGGCAAGAGGGCAACGTGATGCTATAAACAAACAATTATCATCAAACACTATTAAGAATGTAGTTTCTGCAGAAAGAATTAGAGAATTACCAGATGAAAGTGCTGCTGCAGCATTAAGCCGTTTACCAGGTATGTCGTTAATGGATGGAGATAAAATTGTAGTAAGAGGCATACAGGCAAAACAAAATGTAATATTAATGAATGGAATCCAATTACCATCAACTGATATGAATGATCGTTCAGTTAATCTTGGTTTTATTTCATCAAATATGCTTTCTGGTATAGAGGTAATTAAAGTACTAACACCAGATATGGATGCAAATGCAATTGGTGGTGTGGTAAACTTAAGAATTATGGAAGCACCTGAAAACTTTCATTTCGATGTACTTTCACAAGGAACATATAATAGTCAAGATAGAACATTACCAAACGATAATTATAAATTCTGGGTAAGTGCAAGCAACAGATTTTTTAATAATAAATTAGGCATCTTCGTTCAAGGAAATATTGATAGAGTAAACGCTGGTGGAGATATAACAAACGCAGGATATCAGAAGGGTGTTGATACTATGGGTTATGGATTAGCTGAATATAGAATGTTAGATTTTGCTTTTTCTGACGAAGAAAATATTGTTACAAATACTGGTGGTAGTGTTGTTATTGATTACAAACTACCAAATGGAAAAATCTTTTTACAAAATACTTTAGCACATACAGTAAATGACATGGCAAGATATAGAACTGAATTTGATTTTGCCGAAAACAGCTTATTCTACACTCTGAATCGCGATAAACATAATAAAGAATTACTTATTAATGCACTTCAAGCAGAATATAACTTTGGAAAATTTAAAACAGAATTAAGTTTATCACATTCTTACTCGGATAAAAATACAGATATAAGATATGGCGACCCTGGACTGGAATTCGGTTTCCGTGAATCTAAAGGACAACCATTCGTAAAGTATGAAAATGGTAATATGGTTTATGTAACTTATGTACGTGAACGTGATTACATGACACCGGACGATGTTTATAAAATTCAACTTGATCCCGATGCCTGGAAACGTAGCCCAATTTATGGATGGGCTGGTATGCGTTCTGAAGCATTCAAGCAGAATTTGTATACTGCTAAACTTGATTTATCCTACCCCATTAGTATTACTCAGGCTATTTCTGGTACAATTAAATTGGGTGGAAAGTATGACTTTTCTAAAAGAAATAATAATGTTGAAGAAAGTTATCATCGAGTAGGTGATCCTGATTTTTATAATGCTGTAAGCAATTTCTTCACTAATAAAGTTATTAGCAATTCCTCTCCTCTAATGTTTGCCGATATTAGAAATTATGATTACAAAAGAGGCGATTATTTTCTTGATGGTACTTACGACTTTGAATACGCAATAGATAAAAAACTTATGGATTCGTTTTTGCCTAAATCTGTAAGTGGCTGGTTAAAATCAAGACATCGTGCAAAATCCGAAAGAGATGATTTTGAAGGAAAAGAAACTTTTAAAGCAAGCTACATAATGGGTGAATTTAGTATTGGTTCAAAATTCAATGTAATATTAGGTGCAAGATACGAACACTTTAATAGGAATTACAAAGCTAACTTTTTCTATGTAACACATGCTGTTGATGGTGATGGAGTTCTTTACGATACCTTAAACAATGCTAATCGTAACGAAGAAAATATATTCCCAAATTTACAACTACGCTATAAAATTACTGATTGGGCTGATTTAAGAGCTGCTTATTCAAAATCAATCTCAAGACCTGATTACTTAGCTCTCTTGCCCAATATTTATTATGAACCAGGTGGAGGAGCTTCGGCCGGTAATCCTAATCTTAAACCTACTGTAACAACAAATTACGATTTAGCTATGTATTTCTATAGTAATAAACTGGGTTTGTTAACAGTTACCGGATTTTATAAAAAATTAAAAGATGTTTTCTTCCAGACACAATTTTATTATCAAAATATTAAATCATGGAACGTATGGTTCCCAGATTCAGCACTATGGAATGCTTTGAAACTTCAAGCTCCTAATAGATCTCAATTAGTTACATCTTATGTAAATAATCCAAACCCAGGTTATCTTCGTGGATTTGAAATAGAATGGCAAACAAATTTCTGGTACCTGCCAAAACCATTTAATTCTCTGGTACTAAATATAAACTACACAAGAACCTGGTCTAAAATGGATTATCAAGTTATCGAAAATATTGACTCGGTTGCTGGTTCAGGTATTAGACAACGTCATTATTATCTTACAAAATCAAGAGTTTATTCAGGCAGATTGCTTCATCAAGCCGATCACATTCTCAATATTGCAATTGGGATAGACTATAAGGATTTCTCAGGAAGAATTTCTTACAACTTAAAAGATGCTGTAACTTCATATGTTGGTGTAAGACCTGAAGAAGATCAATTAACTGGCACTATTCACAGATGGGATCTAACTTTACAACAAAAACTTCCTATTAAAGGATTCAGTATTTTCTTCAATGGAGTGAATTTATTCCGCAAACCAATAAAAACATATAGAGATTTTAGAAGACCAAACCAGACAGAAATAATTTCAAATCTGGTTTCAACAAGTTATTATCCTACATTTTATGAAATTGTACTAAGATACAGTCTTTAATTACTAACAACTCAATTATGGAGGTATTATATGCAATAAATATTTTATCTCAATTTATGTTACACATAATTAATTCACTAAATTAATAAATAGGAGGTAACCATGAGGAACCTTTCATTTACTCTTTTATTGGCTTTAATCTTTTGTGCTAATAGTTTAATGGCACAATATTTAAGCGATTATATTGAAGAATTTAGAGGAGATACTGCTGTTGTTAAACCTGGAGACAACACTCTTTATGGAGCAATTGTTTATGATACATTAGCAACAAATGGAAGAGTATATCTTTTGAAAAAAAATGAGGTTTATAGCCTTGCAAGTAATCCGACCACAAGCGATAAAATTCATACTGTTATTGTAGGTGAAGATAGCAGACGTCTTGTAAATAACAATGATCCTGATTCACATCCACCTGTAATTTGTGGCTCAGGTACAAATACTGGCGGTATAAATTATGGCGGTGATGTTACTGTTAAAAATGTTAATATGGTACCTGCTTCTGCAGCAAATAACCTTGGTTGGACTTTCTTCTGGGGTTCAAAAGCTGGCAGTACCGTTACTCTCGAAAATTGTTTGTTCGAACGTACAAGATGGGTCTTCGTTGCTTCAAATCAAGTTGAAGGTACAAAACTCTATATCAAAGATTGCTACTTTGTAAACATGAGTGGACAACCCTGCAGAAGAAATGGTGGCGTTTATGATAATGTTGAACATAACACTGATGTAATCTGGGTTGAAAATAGTACTCATGTAATGGCACAGGGAATGTTATATAAATTCAGAAATTATCCAATTAAGGAATTATTCTTTAATCATAATACTTTTGTTAATTGTGCCGGCCCAGTATTTGAAAATCAGGGTTATGTAAGTAACATGATTGTTGCTAATAATATTTTTGTTAATAGCAATATGCAACCATATTGCCCATCATTAGATTTAAGTGAAACTGATCTGGATTTGTTACCAACTGGACTTATCAACGTCAGAGATTTACCACCAGATTATGAACAGGTAGATAGAAAAATTCTGGTTACAAATAATAATGCTTACTGGGATAGTTATTTTGCAGATATGCATCAGGTTCTTAAAGAAAGAAAAACAAATAATACTGATCAGTGGTTCTCCCAAATGATCAAAATGAATTCACGTACTCAGGCCATGTTCGACGACAATCAAAAATATCCATACCTTGTTGAAGGAAACTGGTATTCTGAAGATCCACAATTTACAGATCCACAAGATCTGTTCAGTGATGAAATGAAAGCCCATATTAGAGAATTTGTTTTAAATACTGTTGATACAACCAATAGTACAGCTGTATTGAATTTATGGAGAAAGGTTTATAGCGAAGCTGAATTTCCACATGTTTCTGATTGGCCAATCCCTGTTAATCTTTCATACAAAAATTCAACTTTGTTAAAAGCTGGTTTGGGTGGTTTCCCACTTGGAGATTTAAACTGGTTCCCTGAGAAAAAAGCTCAATGGTTAGCACAAAGAGATGCTGAAATAGCAGCTCTAAAAGATGCTTTGAACAAAGGTCAATTGCCCACAGATGTTAAGAGTGATGTAGTACCAACTAATTTCTATGTATATCAAAACTATCCTAATCCATTTAACCCATCCACTACAATCTCTTTTGAATTGCCACAATCCGGTAATGTTGTAGTAAAAATTTATAACGTAATGGGTCAGGAAGTAAAAACATTACTAAACGGATTTAGAACAGCTGGTTATAATGTAGTTAATTTTGATGCTTCAGATTTATCAAGTGGAGTTTATATTTATAATGTTAATTTCAATGGTCAGAGTATTTCAAAGAAAATGGTTCTTATGAAATAATATTCTGGTTGTAATATTAATTATTATCAGACGGAGCAATTTTTTGCTCCGTCTGGTTTTTTAAAAGATATATTTCTAACTTTTTAATATTCTCGGGATTAACAATAATGATTAAAAATAAATTCTCTTGCCCCTTAAAATCATTAATTCTCGTTTTATTTTTATTCTCTTCTCTTCTTGCAGAAGATAAAAATAATTCTGAAATAATTGCTAAAATTGGAAGTAATTATACCATCAGTTTCTCTGACCTTAAAAATTATGTATACGAAAATTTTTATCACAAAATTTATTTGAAAGAAAAATCAAAGGGCTATCTACCAGCACTTGAACAGATAATTAATAAAAGACTAAAAGTAATCGACTTTTTTGAACGCGGGCTCGATAAAAATAAAACTCTGGTAAGTAAACTAAACAGAATATTAAACGAAGAATTATACAATGAATATTATGAAAAATATTATTCAGAAAAATATGTAACTGAATCTAACATACAGAAAGTTTATCAAAGTATGGGTCGCACTGTCTATTTCCAGCAAATATTATTACATAAAGGTCTCGACTTAAGAGAAGCAATTATTGACTCAATTAAATCACTGGCAATGAATTTAAAAAAACAAGCAGAAGAAGGAAAAGATTTTACAGCTTTAGCTAAAATTTTTTCTGACGATACCTTAACTATTGGATCAACATTAAAAGCAGATTGGAAGAAAAATTTATTATCACCGATCTATAATATAATATTTAATCTTCCCAAAGGAGCTATACGAGTTCTTGAAGATAGTCAATCATTTTATGTAATTAAAATTATTGATGTTGAATATACAGATGTTGAACCTCTCGAAAAAGTTATTGATGATATAAAAAGCACACTTAAAACTGCTTTTTCGTATTCAAGTATAAAAGATTTTGAAAATGAACAATCAAAATTAATAGATGAAAAATCAATTAAATGGAATCAGAGTGCATTAAATAAATTAGTGACCTGGTCTAAAATACCTGGCTTTTATGATGGCTTGTATAAAGATACTATTCAAAATGCATTATCAAAAGGTAAGAACTTTAGAATACTTTCATCTTCTCGATACAAAGTCGATTTGAAAAAATATCTTCAACTACTTGATGAAGTTTTAATATTGGGGCGTTCCACAATTATAAAAGAACAGGATATTAAAAATTTTATTCTCGAAGCCCTTAAAATTGAAGCTATTGCCAATAAAGCTCGCAAACTGGGAATGTTTAACGATGTATTTAATCCATTCACTAAAAGTCAAATACTGGTAGATGAAATAGCCAAACTATATGATTCTGAAATTATCGAGAAACAAATACCAGAACCAGATGAAAAAAATTTAAAAATGTTCTATGAAGAAAATAAAGATTCTCTGTATTATCAATTAGCAAAAGTTAACATCTATGTTGCATTTGCAAGCGACACAATTAAAATTGATAGTTTGAAAAAGAAATATTCAAAAGGTATCCCATTTGAAAAATTAGATAATAGAATTTTCGTAAAAAGATTTATTCGTCAAAAAGATGGCTCAATCAAAGCAGACCATTTAGATCAAGACACATCATTAGCAAGTATAGCATTTAAATTGAATCAAGATGAAATAGCAGGACCAATTAAATATGAAAGTTCGGATTCAAGTAAAAAATTTGCACTAATAAAATGTGTTCATAAAAGAGAAGAAAAACAATTACTTTATGATGATGTTAAGAAAAATATTAAAGACGATTTTATTAAATTCTATAGAGATAAAATCTCTAAAGAAATATTAAATAACCTAACAACCAGGTATGGTGTTGAAATTTATTATGAATCATTAAAAAAGAAGCTTTCTGAAATTGGTATTGTTTTAAATTAAAATTTCCTGGAGATATAAAACCTGTTTTTCATACCTGTTTTTTAAAATAATACTTAAACGCATAATCCAAGCATATCTAATTAAGGAGGCAAAATGTTAGAAAGAGAATTCAAAATTTTTAGAACAATATTCTTTATAATTATAATGATAGGATTATCTGTAAATAATTATTGCCAGAAATTAAAGCTTAATGATCTTGAATATTTTGAATCTCGTGGATTTGATGTTTTTGTTTTCAATAATCAATACAATGGTTTCTTCTTTGATGAAAAAACTGCAGGGATTGAATTTATTCATCATGGTGTAAGAACAGCAACCGGAGGAGCAGTAAGATTAAGACATACACCAGAACAATGGGATCTGGTTCCAATGCTGATTGATAAAAAAGTTGATAAAGAAAATAATAGCATAACAGTCAAACTTGAATATGATAAATATAATTTTATTTCAAATGTAACAGTAACAGGTAAAGAAGATGGAATTATTATAAGTGTATTCTTAGAAAAACCTTTGCCTGCTGAACTCGTTGGTCATGCTGGTTTTAATTTAGAATTTCTACCTTCAGCTTATTTTGAAAAAACATATTTAATTGATGGTAAACCAGGTGTGTTTCCTTTATATCCTTCTGGACCTGTAAAAGTAAAACCAAATACAGATAAAATTCCCCAGTTTGCCAACCATAATACTTTTGATGATAGAGGTCGAAATGAATACGTTGATCCAGAACCTATTGCAGTTGGAAAAACAATAATTCTTGCACCAGAAGATCCCGAAAGACGAATTCAAATTAATTCTTTAATGAATGATATTATGTTATTTGATGGACGTAATGTTGCACAGAATGGATGGTTTGTTGTGCGTAGTTTAATTCCAGAAAATAAAACAGGAAAAGTTGTTGAATGGATTATAAAAGCATCTACAATTAACAACTGGGTTCGTCAACCAAATATTGCATATTCACAAGTAGGATATCATCCAGCACAAAAGAAACTTGCTATTATTGAATTAGACAAAAATGATACCTTTAAAAATGATGCTACACTCTACAAGCTATATCCCGATGGAGAAACTAAAAAAATATTTACAGGCAATATCGTTCAATGGGGAATTTTTCTCAGATACAAATATGGAATTTTTGATTTTAGTTCAATAACAGATACTGGTTTATTTATAATAGAATATGAAACTCAAAAAACAAAACCATTTATGATAAGTAAACATGCATATGAAAATATATGGCAGCAAACGCTTGGTATCTGGTTCCCGGTTCAAATGGATCATATGTTTGTAAACGAAGCTTATAGAGTATGGCATGGTGTTCCATATAAAGATGATGCTTTGCAGGCACCACCAAATCATATTCATTTTGATGGATACAAAATGGAATCTACAACAGACACAAAATACAAACCTTATGAACGTATTCCTGGCTTAGCTGTTGGAGGCTGGTTTGATGCAGGTGATTTTGATATTCAAACTGGTTCACATTGCGATGTGATTTTAAATTTTGTTGATACATGGGAACAATTTAAGTTGAATTATGATCAGACTTACATAGATCAAAAACAAAGATATGTTGATATACATAGACCTGATGGTATACCTGATATTATTCAACAAATTGAACATGGAACACTCCAGCTTGTAGCTCAGCAAAAATATATTGGACATGCAGTTAGAGGAATTATTGTTGGAAATCTTCATCAATATCATCATCTTGGTGACGCTTCAACTGTTACAGATAATCTACCATATAATCCTTCCTTAAAACCATATGAGACAGATGGAAAATCAAGTGGCACTATGGATGATAGATGGGTTTTTACCAATAGAGTTACCTGGTTAAATTATTATGCTTCTGCTGCACTTGCAGCATCTTATAGAGCATTAAAAGATTATAATAAAGACCTTGCAGAAGAAGCATTAACTGAAGCAATTAAAGCCTGGAAAAAAGAACAATTAGAAGGACCAAGAAAATTAAACATCTGGGAAGAACGACGAGGTACAAGTACAGAACTTTTAGCAGCACTCGAATTATTTAAATCCACCAACGATGAATCTTACAAAAAATATTTCATTAACAAAATCTGGGATGCTTTAAACGATTCTACAATTGCCTGGAATATGTCAATTGCAATAAAAGCAGTTCCATATTTTGATAAAGAATATAAAACCAAATTAAAATCATATGTTGAAAAATATAAAAGTATTATGGACAAATTATTAGAAAATAATCCTTTTGGAGTTCCATTACAAACAAGAGGCTGGGGAGCTAATAGTGTAATTATTAATCAGGCAATTACCAATTATTACCTTAACAAACATTATCCTGAAATAATTGATCCTGAATATGTATTCCGTGGTTTGAACTATATTCTTGGTTGTCATCCATATTCCAATATTTCATTTGTATCTGGTGTGGGAGTTCAATCTAAAAAAATTGCTTATGGCGGTAATAGAGCAGATTTTAGTTTTATTGCTGGAGGTGTTGTTCCAGGATTACTCATTCTAAAACCAGATTTTCCAGAAAATAAAGAAGATTGGCCCTTCTTATGGGGTGAAAATGAATATGTTATTAATATTTGTGCAGCTTATATATTTCTTTCGAATGCTGTAAATAATCTGGTTAATTCTCTTTAATAAAATTCTTAATTGATATGTTTTTCTATTTCCAGAGCATTTAATAATGAAAAACGAAAATCTGTTAATCTATATAGTTACATTCTTTCTATCTATTACTGTGATTAGTTTTGAAATTATTTCAACGCGTGTTAGTTCTGTTATATTTGTGCATAATTATGCATTCATTATACTATCTTTTGCAATTTCTGGGTTGGGATTCGGAAGCATTTATTCATTTTATAAATTAAAATCCATTCAAAAAGAAAATGCAACGAATTTAATTTTTAGATTCCTTACTTATTATGGTTTTTCACTGGCACTATTTATTTTAATCATCACACTATTTTCAATTACAAATCACTTTTTATTTTTTCTCTTTTTATTTATTCCTTTCTTTATAGCTGGAATTTTATATTCCCAAATTTTCAAGCTTTATTCTGATTATAGTTTTAAACTTTATGCTGCTGATCTAACTGGTGCAGCACTGGGTTCATTATTGCCGCTTTTATTATTAAATATTCTGGGTGCTTCGAACTTCATTTTACTTTTATCGCTAATAATTATATTTATTTCTTTCTCATTTAAATTCGTAAAAGAAAAACCAACAGTTGCACCAGTCCCAATTATTTTATTAATAACAATTATTCTTGTTTTCATAAATGGTAGTCGAGATCTAATTGGCAAAATTCCAATAGGTAAATTTGATGAAAAAGATTTTTATTACGTCTATCCAGATCCAGAAATAAAAGCAAATATTTTAGAAAGCCGATGGAGTATTTATGGAAGAACAGATCTTGTAGCATATAGCCATCAAGATGTGGTTCGCCAGATGTTTATTGATGGTGCTGCTGGAACTCAAATGTATCGATTTAATGGAAACATTCAAAAAGCAGGAAAGACTTTATTAGAGTTATTACTTGAACATACAACAACAATTCCTTTCCTTTATCTCAATGAAAATCAAAAAGATTCAATGTTGATAATTGGTCCAGGTGGAGGCAAAGAAGTTTTAATTGGATTATTCGCAGAAGTAAAAAATATTACCGGCGTAGAAGTCAATCCCGATTTTGTCAACATGGTAAAAGATTACAAAAATTATAATGGTGGAATTTATACGAATTTCCCAAATGTCAATATTATTATAAAAGAGGGACGCAATTATATCAAACAGGTAAATAAAAAATTTGATTTAATTGTAATTGCTCTTCCTTCTACAAAACAGTTGCAGAACATTGATGCTTTAGCTATGAATGAAAATTATTTGCTTACTGTTGAAGCATTAAATGATTACCTAAATGTACTTACACCCGAAGGTATGTTAATTTTTACATTACACAATAAATGGGAACTTCTACGTTTTATTGTTACATCAATGAAAGCTTTTGAAAAAAATGGAATCAAAAATCAAAACTTTGTTAATCATGTTATAGTTTTAGAATCTGATTATGCACCAACAATCTTAATTAAAAAAACACCTTTCAAAAAAGAAGAAT
Organism: Rosettibacter firmus; assembly: GCF_036860695.1. Lineage (NCBI taxonomy): Bacteria > Pseudomonadati > Ignavibacteriota > Ignavibacteria > Ignavibacteriales > Melioribacteraceae > Rosettibacter > Rosettibacter firmus. The sequence continues at coordinate 1,362,827 of NZ_JAYKGJ010000001.1, forward strand.
TAATTAAGTGGAATAAAAAACAGAATGAATTACCCGCCCGTTTTCATAAAATAACTTTTATGCCTTATCTGAATAATGAAGCAAATTTTAATAATGTTACAGGTTCTATAATAAATAATTTTTTATATGGTATTTCTACTTCTCAATTTACACTTAATGAATTTATTGAAGAACACCCATATGATATAACTCCATGTTACGATAATAATCCCTTTTTCTACAAAGTATCAAAATTTTTACCATCAGAGTACACTGGACTTTTTTTCACAATATTCATAATAAGTTTGATTTTTGTTTTAAAACTATTAACTCAATTTAAAAAAGAATTAGTTAAGTCAAAGATTCTTACTCTTCGAAAGCTTTTAATTGTTTTTGCATCCATAGGTACAGGCTTCATGATTATAGAAGTAGTTCTATTTCAGAAAATGATTCTGTATTTAGGTTCACCAACTGTTTCTCTATCAATTTTATTATGTTCAATATTACTGGGAATGGGTGCAGGTAGTTACAGCGGAAATAAAATTATTTCTAATAATCATTACAAAAGGTTATTTGTTACAAGTTCATTAATAATTTTTTACGGATTAATCTTATTTCTAATTGTACCGGAATTTTTAAATCAATTAATGTCAATAAACCAGGTTATCTTAACAATAATAATCTTTTTATTAATTCTGCCACTTGGTTTTCTACTCGGGATACCATTCCCTACTTCAATTAAATTACTCAGAGAACAAAAATTAGAAAATTATATCCCATGGATGTATGGTATTAATGCCACATTATCTGTGTTTGGTTCTGTTTTTTCAATACTCTTAGCAATGTTATATGGATTTAATATTTCCTTTTTTGCTGGATTATTTTTCTATGCTTTGGTTTTAGTAGCATTTAAAGGTAAAACATCTTAACATATTAAATACATACAAAAATTTTTACCTGCAAAAAATATAATGATTAAACAATTCTTAATGGGAGAAAAATGATGACAAACAAAATTGTTTCACTCATTATTTACATAATCATTTTTAATATGAATATTATTTCACAGGAATTGCCACTATCTTATGATGTTGAAAATACTGGTACCAATTGCTCACTTCCACCTTTACCATCTATCAACGAGTTGCCTGTAATAAATCATTTACCAGATCCATTTATGTGGGCAGATACAACAAAGGGACGTATTAAATCCATAGATGATTGGAGATGTCGTCGTGCAGAAATTGGTGCACAAATTCAATATTATGAACTCGGAAAAAAACCTGAACCACCAGATACACTGTTAGCAACTTTTTCACCAGATAGCATATTGACAGTTACAATTATAGAAAATGGAGATACACTTATATTAACTTCAAAAGTTACTTTACCTGATGGCGAGGGACCATTTCCAGCTGTAATTGGCGTTGGTTTCGGGGGCGGAACAGGAAGTTTACCACCAGATATTTTTATAAATCGAAAAATTGCTACTATTCAATTCAGATTCTGGGAATTAGCACCCTGGGGTTTTGATATTAAAAGAGGAACCGGTGGATTTTATAAACTTTATCCTGATTCAAAAGTTGGATTCTTTACTGCATGGGCATGGGGTGTAAGTAGAATTATTGATGGGATAGAAAAAGCTCTTAAGACAAAAATCGATATGAAACGATTAGCCATAACGGGTTGTTCGTTTGCTGGTAAAATAGCACTATTCTCTGCAGCATTTGATGAACGAATTGCTCTAACAATTGCACAGGAACCGGGTGGTGGTGGAGATGCCGCCTGGAGAGTAACAGAAACTTTAAGTGGCAGTAGAGAAACTCTAAGAAATGCTCAGGGAGCTCCATGGTATCATCAAGACATTCGTCAATTCAATAATTTAGTAAATAAACTTTCATTCGATCATCATGAATTAATGGCTATGATTGCACCAAGAGCACTCCTTGTTCTTGGCAATCCAGATTATGAATGGCTTGCAGAAGAATCCGGTCATGTATCCTGTAAGGCAGCTAAAGAAGTCTGGAAAGCTCTTGGAGTTCCAGATAGATTTGGATTTTCTAAAGTAGCCGGTCATATTCATTGTCAACTACCCGATATTCAAAGACCTGAAGTTATAGCATTTGTAGAAAAATTTCTTCTGGGAAATAAAAATGTAAATACAAATATTGAAATCAGTCCATATAATCCAGACCTTACTAAATGGATTCCATGGAGTACTCCAGAACTTTCAACAGCCACAGATATACATGAAGAAGAAACAAAAAAAATTAGAAACTTCAATCTCAAGCAAAATTATCCTAATCCATTTAATCCCGAAACAATAATTTCATTCACATTAACAGAAAAAACAAAAGTCAGTTTGATAGTCTATGATGTTCTTGGAAAATTAATTAAAGTTCTTCTTGATGAAGAGAAAGAACCTGGTGAATATCAAATTAAATACACGCCAGATTCACTTTCTTCCGGGACTTTAATTTATCAGCTTAAAACTCCACAGGGTTCATTAAATAGAAAAATGGTTTATGTCAAATAAATTCATTACAAAATTATTCATGGTTTGAGATAATTCAGAATCTGTTTTAATAACAATTAATTTGCGAATGAAACTTATGCCACATAATTTGCTATACAAAATATTTCAGGTTATGTAGAATGCCAACATTTTTCAATTCCTGGTTACCTTTCATTTATTTATATGTAGGTGGTGGAATATTTTTTATTGCAGGATTAATATTAATCCGCAAAACCAAAGCATTAGATATGAGACTAAAGCGTCATCGATTCTGGTGGAAGGTTCTAATCTTTGGATATTTTTATTTTATGGCCATACATGCCTTTCTAATAATCGCCGCACTTTACTTGTGAGACTACCATGGAACAAATACACAATATAGGAACTCAACTCGACTGGGCAGTACTGGTTATATACATGATAACCATGCTGCTTTTTGGTTCATACTTTGCAAAATATAATAAAGATACAAATGATTTTTTCTTTGGGGGAAGAAGATTTAGCTGGTGGCTTATTGCAATGTCTATAGTTGCAACGGGAATAAGCAGTCATAGTTTTATAAAATATTCGGCTATGGGTTTTAAATATGGATTTTCTTCTTCAATGTCTTATATGAATGACTGGTTCTTTGTTCCCCTTTTTATGTTTGGATGGTTACCAATTATTATATATTCAAGAATTCGTTCAATCCCAGAATATTTTGAAAGAAGGTTTTCTCCATTTGCAAGGTTTTTAGTTACTGTCCTTCAACTACTTTACCTTATTGGATATGTTGGTATAGGCTTTCTAACTATGGGCAAAGCAATTATGCCCTTGATGCCAGAATATTTCTCATTCTTCGGTTATCAAATTCATGTTACATTAATGGGATTAATCTGGGTTACTGCAGCAATTACAGGAATTTATATAACATTTGGAGGACAAACAGCTGTTATCTTTACAGATTTAGTTCAGGGTACAATGCTCTTGGTTGCTGGCTTATTAGTATTCTTTCTGGGAATTTCATATGTAGGCGGATGGGATTCATTCTGGAATTTACTTCCTAAAAGCTGGAAATTACCATTTGCTGGATTTAATGAGCCCGCAGAATTTAATTCTGTTGGAACATTCTGGGAAGATGCAATTGCAGGATCTGTTGGTTTTCTTTTTATGAATATGGGTTTAATAATGAGATTTATGGCTACAAAAAGTGTTCACGAAGGAAGAAAAGCTGCAGCAGCAAATGTTCTTTTTATGTTACCAATCTCTGCTATTGTTGTTGGAGGTGGAGGTTGGGTTGCAAAAGCTATATCTGTTATGAATCCCAGTATTATACCTCCCGATATTAATCCTGATTCAGTTTTTATAGTTGTCTCAAATATATTAACTGGACCGGGAGTATTTGGATTTGTAGTTGCAGCAATAGCAGCCGCTCTTATGTCTACAGTAAGCACTCTGGTTAATGCTGCATCAGCAATTTATGTTAATGATGTTGATAGACCTATAAGAATCTGGCTCAAAAAACTAAGTAGAGATAAACATCTTCCTGAAAAAAAAGCAATGCTCGTTGCAAGAATTTCGACTGTGGGATTAACATTGCTGGGTGTATTAGCTGTTTATGCATTTGTTTCTTATCCTACAGTTTATCAAGCACATGCATTCTTTCATGCAACTCTTACACCACCATTAATGGTTGCAATCTTTTTTGGTGCTTTCTGGAAAAAATTTACTCCAGCTGGATTAATAACAACTGTTATTGGTGGAATCTCTTTAATGCTACTCGGAAATAGATTTCCGTATGAATTAATAAGACCAATTGCTCATGGCACACCATACGATCCCGTACATCCTTATACCTATATGAGTGCACTCTATAATCTAATTGTTTGTGTTTCACTTGCTGTTCTTACAACAGTATTTAGACGCCAACTTAAAAAGCTTTCTGACATTATTATAGATTCAAAAAAACATTTTATAATGTATCCAATAATTGGATTTACCGTTATTGTTGTTGTAGTAGATATTCTGGTTGCAGTTCTTAAATTAGAAACCTTCTCTCTTGAACTCTTATTAACATCTACTATCTTAGCATCTTTCTTTGTAGCATTAATTTCCACACATTATATTAAATACGATGCCGAGCGTCAAACTCAGGGTTTAACTATCTGGTCAATTAACAAAGCAATGGAAATGTATAAAGGAAAAAAAGTAAACGAGAGAGAAGGCGAAGTGGTAAAAGTTCACTGGAAATTAATTAAAGATGATAATGACGATGTAGTAAATTTTTCTGAACGGGATATGCACAAAATGGCTGCAGAAGTTGGCGATTTAGTTTATATATCAGACGCTCGAAAATATCTTGGTGGTTTGAAATCTGTGCACTCTGTTTATGGTGAACCTCATAATGAAGATGGTATAGTATATATAAGAAAAAGACATCTTGAACATGGTTTGTTTGTAGATGGGAGAATTCTTATTGCAGAAAAAGAAATGTAATAAAAATTAGAAAAGAGTCGATTTACTTTTAAGAAGTTCTTTTATAAGGTTCGATATGTTCATAAGAAATGTGTAGAATAATTTCTGATATAAACATTTCTAAAAATTCACTTGAGAAGCTAAAGTTTTATAAAGTCATCTTCTCTCAAAATAATTTTTTCAATAACCAAACTTTTCTTTTAATTTTCTTTCAACTATTGGTGGAACAAATTCTGATACATTACCATGAAATTGAGCAAGATTTTTAATAATGGTTGAATTAAGATATGTATATTTATCGTGTGGCATTAACAAAATAGTAGTAATTTCACCTGCTAATTTTCTATTCATAAGTGCCATTTGAAATTCATATTCAAAATCGCTAACTGCTCTTAATCCCCTGATTATTCCAATTGCACCAACCTGTTTTGCGTGGTCTACTACAAGTCCATCAAAAGAATCGACTATAACATTCTTAAAATCTTTTAAGCTCTCTCTTAACATCTCAAGTCTTTCTTCAACAGAAAAAAGTGCTGTTTTCATTGGATTGCGAGCAACAGTAACTACAACTTCTTCAAAAAGTTCACTGGCTCTTTCAACAATATCAATATGTCCATTTGTAACTGGATCGAATGTACCGGGATAAATTACTTTTGCCATGATTTTTCTCGTTAATATTTTTTAATTGTTTTCAAAAAGATAAATTAGACTATCCCCAATTTTCTTAAATGGTTCGCATTTAAAATTTTCTGTGTCTTCACTTTTTGTTTGAACAGAGCGTTCAACTATCATTATACCATTTTCAATTAAATAATTTCTTTCGATTATATTTCGAACAACCATATGAATATCATTTTTAAAAAATGGCGGATCTGCTAAAATTAAATCATATTTATCGTGATTTTTCATTCGAGTAAATTTTATTGCTTCTGTTTTGTATATCTTACAATTCTCTTCGGCATCAAGAGATAAAATATTTTCTTTAAGAACTTTTACAACAAAAAAATCTTTTTCAACAAAGTGAACTTCGGCAGCACCTCTACTCAGTGCTTCTAAACCCAGAGAACCTGAACCTGCATAAATATCACATACTTTTATTCCCTCAAAATCAATTTGATTTGATAAATAATTGAATAACGATTCTTTCACTTTGTCTGTAGTTGGTCGCACCAGTTTAGAATTCGGAAATTTAATAATTCTTCCTTTATATTTTCCTGCAATTATTCTCATATTACTCTAAGTGCCATTCCTGTTGCTGCCATAAATGAATTATATTGTGAAATATAAAAAGGATTATTCTTAAATGAATCATTAATTTTTAATTTTTCGAAGGGATTTATTTTTATCAATTTTCGATTAAACTTTTCTTCCAGTTTTAAAATCACCTCATCGGTTATGTTTTGTCCATTAATAATAATTTGATTTGCAGAATTAATATTAACTCCATACCTGTTCAGCTGTAAAAGGATATCATCAATAATATCGAGAATTTTTATAGTATCAAAAGTCTTAAAGAAAAAAGGAATTCTTCCTTCAAGAACTGCAAGAGATGAAAGCTTCTGGTCGATGTAAAAACTAAATGTTATATCATTATTTTTCTTTTCATCGAGTATATGCAAAAATGCAGTGGATGCGAGATGAGCATTATCAACATATTTTAATTCGAGGTTATTCACTTTACAAAATTTATTAATGATGTTAATTACATTTTTATTTAAGTAAAAAACTATAGCAACTTCTTCTGTTCTTATAGAAGTTTTATTTACTTCAATATGTTGAATTAGATAATCTTCGGATTTAAGGTGTGGATATAAAACCGAGAGTTCCCACTTAAAATGCTCGTTTAAATCTTTTTTTATTAATGTTGGTTCAAAAGGGATTTCAATAACTACAAAAAACTCATTTGCCAGTGAAAATGAAATAAATTTTGAAATCGGATTTTTCTTAGAAATTATTTTATTATAAGATTCCTGAAGAAGCGATATTATCTTTGATTCCGATTCAATATTAAAGCCCTTCTGCAGTGAAGGGCTTAAGTTTTCTTTGAAAATTATCTGGTCTATATTTTCCAGATAAAAAGATTTTTGTTTATAACTTATCTCAACAAACTGAAATTTAGTTTCAGTTAAATTTATGCCAATATGATTTTGATACACATTGACTCAGTTAATTTTATTCCCATGATGCTGTATGTTTAAGAGCATCACTTCTGAGGTCGCCAATTGTACCATAACCATCCGGGCATTCGATATAATATCTCTGACCAATTGTTTTAACAGAATCAATTTTAATTATTCTGCCAAGTCTATCAATTATTGTATCGGCTACAACAGAAGTATCCACTTTCAGTATATAAGGTCTTCCTGATTTGGGAGAATGTGTAATTGAATCCCAGACTAATCTTCCATCTGATAATTTCACAAATGGATTTGTTGATCTACCTGTTAAAGAGTCAACTCCTTCCATTGCTTTTTTAACACTGGGATCGGTTTTTAGAAAGTTAATTAAATCATTAAGATTATCTGTAAACCTTCCATATTTAGCTTCCCATAATTTTTCTGCTGCACGAAGATTCGACATTCTCAATCTCGATTCTTGTTTATAGTACTTTTCTTTTTCAAGAATTTCATTGGGATCTAAGTATGCAACTTTTATTAATACATATACCAGTATAGCAATAATAACATATAAAACTGCATGGATATACCATGGTTCTGACTTGTAACTCATTATTTCCTCCAAAAAAAGATTTACTTAATTGTAATTCGATTTTTTATTTTATCAAATTTTGCTCTGCCAATACCTTTAATCTTCAGCAAATCTTCAATCTTCTTAAAAGCTCCGTGTGTATTTCTGTAATTTATTATTTCTGCTGCTGTTTTTTCACCTATTCCCGGCAAACTTATAAATTCAGATATATTTGCTGAATTTATATTAATTAGCTCTAAGCTATCTTTTCTAATCCTTTGTGCTTTTTCTTTTAATTTTTTGTTGCTAAAATCTAAAAGTTCTTGTTGATAATCAACTTTTGCATTTACATATTTTTCTGAATTGATACTATCTGAAAAAATGATGTTTCTAAAAAGGCTATCTTCTTTTTCATAATTATATTCTAATAAATCTTTTCCATGACGATTCTTTAAAAAATTAATTGAAGCACCAACAAATAGTGCAATAAGTAAAAATAAAATTACTTTGATTTCGGTATCAGTAAAGCCAAATTTATGTGATATTTTTCTTAAAAGGTTAATATTAAACCTCTTACAAAGAAGAATCAAATAAAAGACTAATCACCAACTTTTATATTTGGCATTTTCTGAAGCTCTTTCAAAAGTTCTTTTTCTTTTGCAGTTACATTTTTAGGAACATGTATATTTATTTTAACAAGCTGATCACCTGCTCCATGGCTATTAAGGTGTTGTATTCCTTTATCTCGCATTTTGAGGAATTTGCCGGGTTGTGTACCGGGTTCAATTTTTAATTTTGCTTTTCCAGTTAATGTGGGAACTTCTACTTCGGTACCTAAAACTGCTTCTGGGAAGCTTATGTATAATTCATAAATAACATTATCACCATCTCTTGTAAAATATTCATGTGGCAATTCTTGAAATACAACAATAATATCACCAGCGGGGCCTCCATTTTTACCAACATTACCTTCCCCTTTTAAAGTCATATAACTACCATCGTGCACACCTGCAGGTACATTAATTTTAATTGTAGTTTCGCCATAAACTCTTCCATCACCAGAACAGGTTGGACATGGTTCCGAAATAACTTTACCTGTACCACCACAATTTTTGCAAGTTGTTATATTAACAAATTGTCCAAAGATCGAACGCGATACCTGTCGTATCTCTCCAGTTCCATTACATGCAGAACAGGTTTTATAACCCGAAGAAGCTTTAGCTCCGGTACCATTGCACGTTTCACATCTATTATATTTTTTAATTTTTACTTTCTTGGTTGTACCTGTAGCAATTTCTTCGAGTGTTAGTTTCAATGTAATTTTTATATCAGAACCAGGAGTTCCGGTTGTTTTCTTTTGTGTTCTTTGTGATGTTGTGGTTCCAAAGAAATCATCAAAGATTGATGAACCACCAAAAGCACTACCAAAAATATCTGAGAAGTGACTGAATATATCACTAACATTTTCAAAGCCTCTGTAGTCTTCGCCACCACGCAAACCACTATGACCATATCTATCGTATTTAGCTCGTTTTTCTGGATTGCTTAGAACTTCATATGCTTCGGCAGCTTCTTTAAATTTTTCTTCTGCTTCTTTATCGCCTGGATTTCTATCGGGATGATATTGCATTGCTAATCTTCTATAAGCTTTTCTTATTTCTTCTTCACTTGCATCTCTGCTTACACCCAATACTTCGTAATAATCTCTTTTAGCCATAAAATCTACCCTCAATTATTATTGGTTGAATTAATATTATTTTCATCTGGTTTATTTTCTTCTGACTTATTTTCTTCTTGAGTTATCTCTGAACTTACAATTACTTTTGCATGTCGAATTACTTTATCTTTATAAATATATCCATGTTCTAAAATCTCAAGAACAGTATGCGGTGGAACATCTGCTGCTGGTTTTTGCATTAATGCTTCGTGGAGTTCAACATCAAAAGGTTGACCAACAGCATCTATTTTTCTTACGCCATGTGAATCCAGAATTTTCGTAAACTTATCATAAATAAGCTCTAAACCTTTTTTCAGAGATTCAAAGTTATTATCATCTGTAATATGATTTAAAGAACGTTCGAGATCGTCGTAAATAGTTAATATGTTTTTAATAAAAGGTTCAGCAGCATATTTAATTATATTTAATTGATCGTTTTCGGTTCTTCTCTTATAATTTTCAAACTCAGCAGCTTTTCTTAAAAAAGCATCTTTTAATTCATTATTAGATTTTTCAAGTTCAGCAATTTTTTCTTCAAGTTCTTTAATTCGTTTCTCTGTTTCGTTTAAAATAGTCTCTTCCTGCTCAGAACTTTCTTGAGCAGTATTTTCCTGTTGTTCTTTCGGTAATTCTGATTGGTTATTTATTTCTTGTTTAATTGCGTCTTCCATAATCACCTTCTTTTCCATTTTTACTTTTTAGTTAATTCTGCAGAAAGTTGCTGTGCTACATAAACAACTGCAGCTATAATTTTTGAATAATCCATACGCTTAGGACCCATAATACCAACGGTTCCCTGCAAATCACCAATTTTATATTCTTTTGTTATCATGCTGTAGTCAGAAAATTTTTCATCACGGTTTTCTTCGCCAATTGTAACAACTACATCATCTTTGTTAGATGGTTGTTTCTTATCAAGAATATGTATGATAATATCTTTATTTTCAATTAATTCAATTATACTTTGAAATTGTTCATGATCAGCAAATTCAGGTTGTTTAAGAATATTTTTTGCACCGGATAAAACAATCTTGTCACTTTGAATATCTGTAAAAATTCTATCAACAGAATCAAGAAAAACTCTAACTATTGGACGATATGTTTCCTCATCAAAATTCTTTATTCTTTCACCTATTGTATTTCTAATTTCATAAAATTTTAATCCAGATAATTTTTCATTTAAAAATTGCTGAACTGCTGCTAATTGTTCTTCTTTTACCTCTGCATCAATCTCAAGTGTAATTGTTCTTATTAACCCGGATTTTACAGTAACAACTACAAGTATTCTTGTAGAAGATAATTGAACAATCTGAATCCTTTCGAGTACAGCCTGTTCAAATTTTGGATAGGTGACCATTGCAAGCTGATTTGTAAGGTCACTTAAAATATTTGTAGTTACTTTTAATAATTCTTCTGTCTCACTTGGAGCCTGACTTAAATTCACATCAATAATTTGTTTGGTCTGCATATCAAGCACCGGGGGATCCATTAAAGAATCAACATAAACACGATAGCCTTTATCAGTAGGCACTCTACCAGCAGACGTATGAGGATGATCCAGAAATCCTAATTCCTCCAGGTCTGCCATAATATTTCTAATAGAAGCTGGCGATAATCCAATATTATATTTTTTCGAAATGTTTCTTGAGCCTACTGGACTTGCGGTCAATATAAATTGATGAATCACAAATCTTAATATTGCCTTCTCTCTATCTTTTAATTGATACTCTTGCATAGACTTTTACACCTTAATCACAGATTCAAAAATATTAAAAATTGAACAATTTTTCAGATTAGATGATTTTATTTAGAATGCGTTGCATAAGACAACTTTACTTAAACCAAAGTTTCAAATGAATATTCGTATATTTGTAATTAAAATTTAAGAGGAACTCGTGGGAATAAGTTATAAAGATGCCGGTGTTAATATTCAAGCTGGCGAAAATACAGTAGATAGAATAAAAGCATTAGCAAAATCTACTTTTAATAATAATGTATTACACGGTATTGGACATTTTGGTGCATTCTATAAAATAGACTTAAATAAATGGAAACATCCAGTACTTGTTTCAAGTGTGGATGGTGTTGGTACAAAAATAAAAATTGCTATAGCACTGGATAAACACGATACAATTGGACAGGATTTAGTAAATCATTGTGTTAACGACATAGCTGTTTGTGGTGCTGAACCACAATACTTTATGGATTATATTGCATTTGGAAAATTAATTCCCGAAAAAGCCGAACAAATTATTAAAGGTTTTTCTATTGCATGTAAAGAAAATAATGTTGCTTTAATTGGTGGAGAAACTGCTGAAATGCCCGGACTTTATGCAGAAAATGAATATGATGTTGCTGGAACTATAGTCGGTTTAGTTGAACAAGAAAAAATAATTGATGGTAAATCTGTTACAAAAGGTGATATGCTTATTGGTTTTTCTTCAAATGGATTACATACTAATGGTTATTCGCTTGCAAGAAAAGTATTGCTTAACAAATACAAACTCGATGATAAACCTGAAGAATTAAATCTAACTCTTGGCGAAGAACTTTTAAAAATTCATAAATCTTATCTGCCTTTAATAAATTTATTGAAAGAAAATATTTCTATTAAAGCATTTTCACATATTACTGGTGGAGGAATAATTGGAAATACAAAAAGAGTTATTCCGGAAAATTTAAAAATGAAAATAGACTGGAATTCTTGGGAAGTACCTGCAATATTTGAATTAATTCAAAAAGCAGGAGAAATTGAAGACAACGAAATGAGAGAGGTCTTCAACCTTGGAATTGGACTTGTTGCAATCGTAAATAAAAATGATGTAGATAAAACATTAACTCTTGGCAAATCAATTGGTGAAACTGGATTTGTTATTGGAGAAATTACTTAAAGTCAATTTTTTGAATGAATATAACTTTTAATTTGTTCTATAATTTGTGAATTAGTTTATAAACCAAACAAAGAAAAAAATTATGTTTATAGATACACACGCACATCTCTTTTATCCAAATTTTAATGGCGAAGTTGATCAGGTTGTAAAAAGAGCAATTGAATCTGATGTAAAAGTCATCATAGTACCGGCAACCGATTTAATATCATCTCAACAAGCAATCGAACTTACAGAAAAATATGAGAATATTTATGCAGCTGTTGGTGTTCATCCCCATGATAGTAAAGAATGGAATGACAATATAATTAATAAACTGGAAGAACTTGCAAAAAATAAAAAAGTAGTTGCAATAGGCGAAATAGGACTGGATTATTATTATGATTTTTCGCCAAGAGATATTCAATTAAAAGCATTTGAAGAACAAATTCAATTAGCATTAAAATTGAAACTTCCTATTATTGTTCATAATCGTCAGGCAAACGATGATATAATGAATATTATAAGAAAATATAAAGATACAGGCTTACGTGCTCAATTTCACTGCTTTGCTGGTTCATTAAAAGATGCAAAAGAATTAATAGAAATGCATCATTTAATTTCCTTTACTGGAAATATAACTTTTAATAAAGCAGAAAGTTTGCGTCATATAGTATCTAATATTTCGATTGAAAGTATGTTACTCGAAACAGATTCACCTTTTATGACTCCAGTTCCTCACAGAGGAAATAGAAATGAACCGGCTTATATAAAATTAATTGCAGAAAAAATTGCTGAAGTTCAAAATCTAACTGTTGAAGATGTTGCAAGAGCTACAACTTATAATGTTTATAAATTATTTGGGATTGGAAGTAAACCTCCTGTTAGTTTCACTTATAAAATTGGTAATTCACTTTATATCAATGTAACCAATCGTTGTAATGCAGATTGTATATTTTGCGATCGAAAGGGAGATGCTGTAATCAATGGCTATAATTTAAAGATGAAAAAATCCGAAGAACCAGAAGCAGAAGTTTATATTAAAGAAATTGGTGATCCAAAAAAATATAAAGAGATAGTCTTTTGTGGCTATGGCGAACCTACAATAAGATGGGAAGTTGTTAAAAAAATTGCAAAATATGTTAAAGATAATGGTGGAATAACAAGATTAAATACAGATGGTCATGGAAATGTTATAAATAAACGAGATATTACACCAGAACTCGAAGGTTTAATTGATGTTGTCTCAATAAGCTTAAATTCTGTTGACCCAGAACAATATGCAAAATTAATGCGAGTTGATCCGTCACTTCACGCAGAGATGATTGACTTTGCAAAAAAAGCAAAAAAATATTCACGTGTTGTAATGACTATAGTTGGTATGAACGAAGTTGATTCTGAAGCAGCAAAAAAATTTGTAACAGATGTACTTGGAGTTGAATTTAGAGAAAGAGAATATTTTTCATAAAATGAATATAACTTCTCACTCAAAGTGGCAAAAATTATCACTTATTTTGGCAAAATAAAATGTTATATATTATAATATTTATTATTAAAGATGGTGTGACATATTGTCATAATTTCGTAAAAATTCTTGTAGTAAAGCCTTTATTAAATCCTTTAATGTAAGAACAATCTTCCCAATAGATTTGTTTCATGTTCTTGAAAACTCTTTTATAATTTCTTGGGAAATGTTTCCAACTTATTGATTTTTCATCCTCAATAGTAATGATATTATTAGTTATTCGTATCATTTCATTGAATATCCATTCACTTTTTTTATGAATGTGTTCTAATACTGCCATAGTAAATATCAAATCATATTCATTTTGTTTTATCTTTTTTATAACATTTTCTACAGCATCATTAATTATAATTACATTATCATAACATTGTTTATAATGTATGCTCATTAATTTAATAGCTTCTTTATTAATTTCTATACCGGTTAATTTTTTATAACCGTTTTTATATAAGTAATTTAAATTTCTACCAACATTACTGCCAATTTCTAATATTTTAATATTCTTATCCGGGAACCATTTGTTTATTAGGTTTATTAAATAAATTGTTCTTTCATTTGTATTATTATTATCTAAATAATATACTGGGTTATTATTTTCATCAGGATTTTCCCAATATCCCAAATTATATTTTAAATCTTTAGTTTTAATTAATGATAATATTTTTTTTATCATAATCCTAAATTTATTAGTAATTGGCTTAATCCTTGAATATTACTAAATACTACTACAGGATAACTATATGTATTTGAAGGTTCATCAACTGTTATTCCTATACCATTAAATTTATTTTCAGGATGGAAAAATATCTGATAGCCTGGATTTCTGCCTTCATTAGTAGTATATGTATATATTGTTTTAATTGTATTAGATAACCATCCATTTGTATTATTAAATACTTCTTTAGCAAGCCCATAAATTACATTAAGTTTCTGTGGGGAAGATGGTCTTAAAGTATAGTAAAGTGCTAGTATGCCAATACCGTTATAATCAATATAATTTAAATCAGGCATTGGTACTTGACCAGAAGTACTTGGGGTCCAACTAATGCTTGTAATATATCCCATATTAGTCCAGGTAATTCCATAATCATCAGATTTAAATTGCATAAAATTATTACCATTGTCAACTCTAGATACTATTATAAATCGTCCACCACCAATATATACTGCAGAAGATTCGGTAGTTTTAATAGTTCCAGAATAAACGTTGTAACTAGTCCAAGTTATTCCGTTGTCATTTGATTTCATCAAAAAAACATTATATGTATTGTTTGATGTATTAATCCCATACCATGTTTGATATAATGTACCATTTTCATCATATATTAATTTACCATACGTACTATAAGCGTTTGTATTTTGAGTATCAATAAAATTCTCATTACTCCAAGTAAGACCATCATCATCACTATACCTATATGCAATTGCTTGCCAGGTTGTTGCTTGGTAATATTTCCCATAAAATATTATCAATCTACCATTTTTTGTATAACCCCCAGCGCAATTTCTTAAATCATAATTATTTTCTGAAAATAATAAAATAGGTGTTGACCAGGTTTTTCCACCATTTGTGCTTTTTATCATTCTTATTAAACTATTATTTGAGATGTGTGCTGTACCTGTACGAAATATCCAGATCATTGTACCATTTAAAGGATTAACACATAATATTCCAAAATGATGATATGAACTATCTTGCAAAATTGTAAGATTAAAATTATCAGACGCTATAGTAGATCGTAATGGGAACAAAAAATTAACTCCTCCACTTCCACCTCCACCTCCACTTGGTGTGCTCCATTGTCCTAATCCATTAAGATATTGATTTGCGTCCCCACTTAACTTCGGCAAAAATCCGTGTCTGGTTACTGATGCATTAGTAGTTGTTTCATCCTGCAAACTTAAATCTGTGTCTTTTACCTGTACCCAATTTCCAAGTCCATTAAAAAATTGTGCTGCAATGCCACTTAATTTCGGTAAAAATCCATGTCTTGTGCTTGTGGCATTAGTAGTTGTTTCATCCTGCAAACTTAAATCTGTGTCTTTTACCTGTACCCAATTTCCAAGTCCATTAAAAAATTGTGCTGCAATGCCAGAAAGCTTTTTCATTAAACCATGACGTGTTGTACTTACATCTAAATTAGTATTATCAATTGGTTCGCCAAGTTGATCAATTCTTATACCTGAAATTAAAGTTGCAGGTGTAACTTTTTTGTTTTTATTCGATAAATCAGTTTCGCTCGCATCAACAATTTCGAGGTAATCGTTAGCAGCATCAACTTGTGTTAATGTTGTCATCTCTGTAATTTTTTTATCTGCCATTTTTAAACTCCTAATTTAATCTATAATTATTGTCTTCTAATAATCTCTTAAATGAATCTTCTGTAAGTCTATATGATTGTTGTATAGGTTCTTGATAAGCTCCAATCTCATAGCCTTCGAGCAATCTTTTAGAATAATCTGTTGTTAATCTTAATGTACCATCCTCTAATAACCTGCTTGTAAAAGGTATAATCCCAACCTGTCTTAGTGATATTTTGGTAGTATTTTTAATAAAATTATATTTAAAACGAGTTGCTCTGAAAACAATATCGCTACCTGGGATCATATAAAAACCCGGTTCCCAGTTCAATCCTTTTACTTCTATTTCTACACCAATTCTTTCGGATTTAATTTTCTCCCATACATCATCCGCAACAATTTTATATAATGCTTTATAATCTGAATAAGAGCCATCTAATTTTTTATAACGGATACGATCAAATTCAATCCAATAAATTGTTGAGTTATATATAACTGCTATGCCACTATACCCACCACCAGGATAAGTACCGGCAGGTTGATCAATGTAAAGTTTCTCACATAATCTATCCCCATCCACATAATTGCCTAATTGATAAATGTAATAATTATTATCTTTCGGATAACCCCCTTTCCACACATTTACTTGCATTCCTTTTATGCGTTGTATCATTTTATAGTCGGATATTGATATTATTTGATTGTGTGTTATAACATTTATATAGTTGAATTCGATAAAACGAGGAATTAAATACAGAGTTCTATTTTGCCCTACATATACTATTAAATTATAATTAACTAAAATCGATTTCAAAACATCGTTAATCGTTGCATAATTAGAATTTTGCCCATAATAAAATGATAACGCAGCTCTAAATTGATTAAATGGGAAAGTTATATATTCAGTATAATTTATAAGTATTTGGCCTTCGAGATTGCTTAGACATATAAGATTATTGACATAAGGATCATAGAAATAGTGTGTAAAAATATCATAGATAATTTCAGTTATTAATTTTGTATCATCCAAATTATAATTAAAAGGATTAAGTTTTGGATCGAGATCTTTTATTCTACTATATTCATCGATAAGATTTAATCTGATAGATTTTTCCATATAATTCAATTTCATTTTATCTAAGTCTTTGTCAACATAACCTTTCCAGATTAAATTCCCATTTATTCTAATATAAGTATGAATTGACCACCTGTTCCTATATGCGATATAGTTAAATAAATCAATAACATCTTTCAAAGGTTTATCTAATAGACAAAATTCTATATTAATTTCGCCTGGCATCATTATTAGATCGCTATCATCATCATTCCCAATTTTTAACTCGCTCATATTTAATAATTCTGCATTTAAATCAATTCCTTCATCAGGAGGAAGTATATATGGTGTTAATATCATTTCAATCTGTAAATTACCAGCTGGTATTATGCTGTTTATGTATATTTTCTGTACGTAATACATTAATATTGTATTTTATTTTTTCTTAAATTAATTTTATCAATTGCTGTTACAAAATCATATCCGTCAAATCTCAAAGTAAATTCTTTTTGCCAATTATCTAATTTTTCAATCAATAAATCATATCGATTATCATAGACCTGATTATTATAAATCTGAGGTCTTAATTCTTGTTTAAATATTTCTACAAATGTTCGTTCTGGAGCTATAATTTCATTTTCGTAACCTTCTATAAAACCTGTTTCCCCTTTTCTTAATCTACCCCCTGATTGATAGCCCGGCACTTTTACCGAGCTTATCGCATTTACCCTTGCCAAGCCTTGTGCTATTGCTGTTGCTGCAGCTATAGAAGCAAGTGTAGGACCAACAACAGGTATACTCACGAGTGATTTATATGCAGCTTGTGCAGATTGATAAGTATCAATTAATGTTTGAGCAATTGCAAATAATTTATATGCAAGTGTATGCTTTGCAAAAAATAAAGATAAAGCCCCAAACATATTTGAATAAACTTCAAGAGTTGTATTTGCAATTTCTTCATCAAGTTCTGCTTTTCTACGAGCATATTCTTCATTTAAAGCATTTAACATTTCTGTACTATTTTCGTATGTCTTTATTTTTTCCTGTTCTGTTTGATACCATAATTCAATCTCTTGTTGTTTACTCATACGTGCATATTCTAAAATGTTACCATATTGAATATCGGTTAATTCTATATCTTCAGGTTGTTCTAATTCTAATTCTGGTGGTTTTAATTTTAATTTTAATTCTATCTCAGTTTCATTAAGCATATTAATAAGTTGTGTAATATCTTGTCCGTATTGCCGATATAATTGAATCATTTCGTTTAGATGCTTCTTTTTTTGCTCTAATTCTAATAGTTCATTATCTTCAGTAATTTTTAATAATGCAGCTTCATGTCGTTGTTTTTCTGTTAATATCTCACGATTTTTATCAAATTCTTTTTTTAATTCTTCATCAGAAAGTTTAATTACTTTCTGTTTTTGGTTTATTACTTCAGTATATATTTTAATTTTTTCTTCTTCGAGTTTTAATAAATATTCTGTTTGTTTAAGTTGCTCAGATAGTTTTTTTGATTCTTCTGTATCATAATAGTTCTTATACTCATATCCTTCCTTATCTTTTGTGACTATCTCTTTTTTCGCTTTTTGTATATCATTTTTAAGTTTTTCTATATCCTTGAGTATCTTTTCTTTTTGCTTTTCAGCATCATTTAACATCCAGTCGAGCTCATTTTTTTTTGCTTTTAATGCATCAGAGCGTATTTGATCCAATATATTATTAAATGATTGTTCCCCGTTAGATTTTATGTTCTGCCATTTTTCATAAGCTTTTGCAAGTTCATAAAATCCATAACCAAGCGCGGTGACTAATGCACCTATACCTGTTTTAATAAATGCGGCTTTTAACCCGGTTAAAGCAACTCCAAATAATTCAATTGATTTTATTGCTGGCAAAATTCCAGTAACTCTTAAAGTAATAAATGCAGTAGTAATTGATCCAAGTAATCCAATAAACCCACTCAGTTGTGGTGAAATTGTGTTTAATTGCCCGATTATATTAGCAATCATATTAACAAATGGACCAAGAGCCTGGCTAAGCATCTGTCCTGTATTTTCTTTCAAATCTCCAATAGCATTATTCATTCTTGCAATTGCACCAACGCTCGTCTGTCCAATTGCCTCAGCCTGCCCACCTATTCTTTCATTAAGCATACTTAATATTTTGTTAAGATCTCCACTCTTAATTATAGTTTCATCCAGTCCCTTAATATATCTGCCAATTAAACCTGTATTCCCTTGAAATAGATCTGCCATAGCTCGGGCGGCGGTATTTAGATCGGTGCCCATTACTGTTGCAAGATTTGCTGCTTGGAGTGTAGCCTGTTTTGTTTGCTCAATATTTAATCCCATGGCGAGCAACTGAGCCATCACAGTTTCTGTGACTTCATCACCGTATACGGTAGTTTGCTGTAACTTTTGTGCATATTCGGTTAATGATTTTACATTTTCATCGGTAAGTTGATTTGATTGTGCAAGAGCCGTGTTTAATTTTATTAATGCTGCTTCTTGTTCCCGGTAGGCATTTAGATGTGTACTGAAAGCCGAAGCGATTACATTATATGCCTCTTTAAAACCCTGTATTATCTCTCTTGCATTGTTAAACCCCTGCGATATAGCAGTAGTTAATCCATTTACTTCTTGTTTTCCATACTTGAAACTTTTATAAAGTTCTTTTATATTGTTATCAGTTAAATTAAGAGTAGCATTTGCTTCTTTACCATCTATAACTAATTTAAGAATTATTTCATTGGCAGCCATATGGATAATTTAATTTTTTGGTTCACAATATTGTTTATTATCATTTTTGCTGATTGGTTAACTATTAAATTATTTTATAAAAAATAATCATTTATTTTTTATCTTTTTCCACTCTGCAATTCTCATTTTCATTTCATTTAACTCACGTACTTTTATTAAATAATACCAATTATAACACAACTCAAAATCCAATTCATTTATTACATTGATTTTCGATATATCGCCATCTGCAAGCTTGAACAATAAAGGATCTATATCAATTGATGCGGGTTCATAATATTTTATTTTTAATTCACTTAATCTTTCAAGTTCTCTATATGTCCTTTCATATTCTTCATTTAAATGTTTGAAGAGCTTATCGTATTTTTGATCAAGCTTGTTTTTCTCGAAAAAAAATCCTTTATAATTCTATTTATCTCTTCAAAGTCATCTTCGTATAATTCATTAATTTTATTTTGCGATGTATCAAGTATTATATTTAATAAGTCTGTTACTTTATCTTCTGCAAGTAAATTTATAATTATACTTTGTTCGTCTTTAGCATTGGCAGAATTTATTATTTCAAGTATCTTGCCCCAATCTTTTAAAGTATATTTTTGTTTTAACCTATATTCAATGCCATTAATTAGATACATTTTTATCACCTTTTATTTTCTTTATTTCACCTTCTTGAATTATTTTTAAACTATTCAATTCTTTTAATTCGTATTTAACTGAACCATCAGGCACATTACATATAAGCTCGTCATCTGAATAATCAAATCCACCAAGTCGACTGCTTGTATAAAATATTTCAATACCATTTTTATCGTATGTACGCAAAGCATAATTGCCTTTGCCAATTTTAATTTTCAATAACATAATCGCTCCAATTATTAATAACCAAATTTGATTGTACCACCTGTAGTACCTTTAGTATCACTAACATCACCACCATTGCCAGAACCAACCAAAAATGTAATATCATAAATTGGTACACTCCCTTCCAATAATATTTTTAATGTTCTATTACTATCATCTATCATAAATTCATCTGTCTGTGTCAACACATTCGTATTAAAATCGAATTTATCATATAATAATGTAGAATTTTTATCCTGGTAAATTACACTTTCGAGTTGTCCTTTATTTAGTCTTGTTATAAAATCTGATATTGCAGCCTCTCTGCCAGTTATTTCTAATGATATGATTAACTTATCCACCAGGCTGATATTATTTAATGATTTTTGACTTTCTGTTTTTATTTTTAATTCACGTACTGTTATTAGATCTGATGCATTTAATAATGTACCGCCAGGCTTTTCAATCTTATCTGGATTAAAACCTCTATAAATATTTATATCAGTACCATCGTCGTTAATTGAAGGGAAATTAACTGCAGTTTCATTATCAACAGTGTCAATAAAGACTACAGCATCATTGTATGGCAAAGCTCTTTCAAGTGTTATTTTGCAACTACGACCTTCTTGATTGTAAGTCCATTCAAAATCAATCCCAAGCTCCTTTCCACTCACAAACTTAAATACATCTTTATTCGATGCATTTTGTTTTTGTGTTATAATTTGAGTGTCGACATTACCATTAAGCCAGTTAATTAATTTTTTGAATAAAAAGATAGTTGGTTGTAATGTATCAACTTCAACTTTAAAGTTGAGCATATTTCTAAATTTTCGTTTGCGATAATCTTCAACTTGCTTAAAATGTTCTATTGTTAATTTAGCTTCTTTGCGAATCCCCATCGCAATTGGGTCAACTGGTGTGGTTGCTAATGTACCTTTATCGCATAATACTATTTGTTTTAATCCTGCTGGTGAATACATTTTTACCTCAATTTTTTGGTGTTTTTAATTTTAATATTGTCAATAGCTCTTTGATAATTCCCCATGTTGCGAGTCCATTTGCCATAAGTGTTGCAGATACACTATATATAATTATGTAATACCATTCAATATATTCAAACATTCCTATCCGTAACACAAAACCAATAATGCTTATTATTAATGCAACCAAATAACTTACCACTATTGTTAATGTGCCTTTTATTGATAGTTTATTCTTAATAAATTCAGTAATCAATAATATTGCTGTTGCCATGCCATTTAATGATATAAAAGTTGTTTGTAATAATTCTGCTTCCATTTTATCTGCTCCATTTTATTGCTACTATTATAATTGACAATATTATTACTAAAATCAGAATATTAGTAACCTCATTGTTTTTATTTATTAATTGTGTCTTAACTGTATCAATTTTTAAAATTGTAACCGTATCTGGTTTTGCTTTTACGTAAAACTTTTTTGCAACAGGGAAATATTTTACAATTATTGCTGTATCTTTTTTATTAATTTTATCTGCAACGATCACTGTGTCTGTGATAATCTTAGCTTTAATAGTATCTTCTATTACTGGACTTGCTACTTTTATAGTATCTATTTTTACTTTTTCTATATATTGAATTTCTTTACAAGCTATAAGAATTATTAAGACAAATAATATTTTTAATTTATTAATCATTTGACTCGAATAATTTTTTTTCTTCATTTCTTCGTTTAACTAATCCTGGTAATTCTTTTAGTCCAACTGGTGAAATCGCTTTTGTCCACTTTAAGAATTCATTAGCTGCTTCTTTATAATTGCCTTCATTTAATTTTTTTAATAGAGTTGATTTTTTAAATTTATCTGTACCAATATTGAAGACAAAACTTATTAATGCATCAAACTGATTCTGAGTTAAAGGCACTTTTACAAGCTCATTAATAGCTTTTTCAAAATCCTTTAAATCCTGTTTTAATAATAATTCTGCCATCTCTTTATTAATTGTCATACCTGGTTTAACAGTTTTAGTATGCCCATATCCAATTGTTAGTATTCCAGATGGACACCTATATGCTGTCAACCTGAGTCCTTCATATTTTTTTATCAGTTCAATTGCTTTTTCACTTGCCTGCATCTGTCTTAATTAATTTGATTGAAAAAATTCAACAGGTACAACAAAAGTTGCTGCATAACTCCATATTCCCGCTTCTTCTCCAAGCCATTCATCCTGGCTACAATAAACGGTGCGTTTGGAATCAGTCTGATAGCCACTAAGTTGTTCAATTGCATAATCAAGATATTCTTCTGGTTTCATTTCTTCTCTGTATCTTGCAGTTACTACAACCATTATTTCAATATCTCTGTCCTGGGCAATAATATTTTTTACATCTTTCTGTTTGAATGAACTGCCCTTATAAATAACTAAATAAGCTCCAATTGGATGACTCAATTTGTATTGATCAATTGAGATAGGTATTTCAACTGGTATCCTTAATTGTTGTGGTAAATTACTCACTGCAGCTTCCAGATTACTCTTTATCATATTTTTAATTTCTGTAATCATAGCATTTCTAATTTGTCTATATCATATAATCTATCTTGAGATGTTTTATTAATTTTAATGAATCCAGCCTCAGATTTTTTGGGTAGAGATAGAACAATTTCTCCCTTTGCTATGCGCTGAAGTTTCTGCAATGTATCTTCATGTAATTTTACTAAAGATTCTGGCATCTCCAATCTATATCGTCTTTTATATAAATTATAAATCGTAAGATCTACTGTAATTTGTATTAGTATTCCCGGTAGCTCTGCCGGGAATGCTGATTTATCATATAATTGAATCAAGTATCCATCTATTTCGTTTTCAGCATTATTAATAGCTTCATCAAGAACTTGTTGATTAACTGCTCCAAGATTCTGATCATCTGTTAATCTAATTAATTCCTGTTCATCGATATATTTTATTAATATATCTCTATTTATATACATGTTTTTCCTTTAAAGCCCACCGAAGTGGGCTTGTTTAATTTATACCCCACCCAATATATTTATGATTTTCTATGCTAATCTAATTCCTTCAAGCTTTGCAACACTTTTATCGTTTAATAATACAATATCAGCATCAAACTCAACGCTGTGAGTATAATGTACACCAACAAGTCCAAGATCTTTAACTTCAACACCAACATTGGTTGCAATGCTTAAGTCTGCACCTTCACCGAATCTAACAGCATAAATTGAAGTGCAGTCTGTGCTTGTCCCGACGGTCTCATCAAAACCAATAATTAAATTACCGTCTTTGTCATATCCGGCATCTCTGATAGGTATTCCGTTGAAATAAGGAATCAATTGCCCAAATTGATTCACCTGCCACTGAATAAACTCTCTCGCAATTGTGGTTAATCTACTAAGAGTATCTCCATTCATAAATAGTACTTGTGCACCACCATCAATTTTTCGTATTAATTTATTCACAAGTTCCAGAAATTTTTGCTGCGAAGTCTTTGCAGTATTATCATTCCCGAGTGGTATACTTAAACCATTCGTAGCAGCAACTATTTTTTGAGAAGTTGGGACTATATTTTTTAATCCGTCAAATTCAGTTGCCGATGCCTGTCCATTAAAGAAGTATTTTTGGAATTGTTTTCCAAGGCTTTGTGCAAAATTCATTAATTCTCTTGCTCTTACACTTGCAATATCCAAACCTCTTCTTTCATGTGCTCGATCAACTTGAACCTTGTCTCCTAATATTTTAAGTATTGGATTTGCAAATGCAGGGCTAATTTTATTATCTGGATAATCACTATCAAGTGCTCTAAATTGTCCTCCACTTGCAGCAGCTGCTTTACGTGTATAATCTGCATTGCCAATAATAGAGTAAAATTCTGCAAATTCAAGTACAGTTGCTCTTGAGATCATTTGAGTAACTACTTGTTGTGTTAATGTGTCTTGTGCTGATATTTGTTGTAGTTTCATATTATTCCTCTAATTATTATAGTTATTTCATGTTTTTTCTTATTTCCTCTGCTAATATTTTGCTTACCGGAATATCATTTTTCTTTTGATTATTCTTAGTCTCTTCAAAGTCTATCAATTTAGGCATTGAATTAATTAAATCTATTAACAATTCTGATGTCTTTGTTTTAACTCCTTCACTAAATTCATATACAGGAGTTAAGGACACAACTTCAAATAATTTTGTCATAGTATCTTTCATCTTGGGTAATAGCTTGCCATCGGCGATTGCTTTATCAACTTTTTCTGCAAATTCTTTTAATTGAGTTTCTCTTTTCTGTTTTTCTATCTCTTTTTCCAGAGCGGATTTTTCAACAAGCAACTGAGTATATTTTGTCTGGAGTTCTTCAAATTCTTTTTCTTTCTGATCAAGTTTTTTCAATTGCTCTTCATATTGTTTCAATTTAGTTTTAAGTTCTATATATTCCTCTCTCTTAGAAAATTCATGGGAATCCATCCCTTCGGGAGGAGTATTATTATCTCCTTTCTTTGGGAATCCATCCCTTCGGGAGGGGTCGGGGGTGTTACTTTCTTCAAGATCAATATTGCCTTCTGTTTCTATTGAACTGAAATTGTCTTCGTCTTTAAATTCAACATCTGGTAAACCTTTTACCGCCGGCGGCTGTGCACCAAGAAATCCTACATGCCTCAGCGTTCCATCTGGATAAAGGCTTATAGATCTTTTTTTGAAAAGACCTTTGTTTACCATTTCTACGAATTCATTTGCAAGCTGCTTAGGCAATGCATATAATGTATCACCTACTCTCTTCAGCTTTTCGATCCAGCCGAAAGCTGGCGCATTTGTTTTAGGATGACCAATCACAATCGGCGCTTCGTGTTTTTTTGGATCGTAATTCTCAACAATTTTATCTAAATCAGCCTCAGTCCATTCTCTCGTATTACCTGAACTATCAGTATGTTTGCCAGTCTTAAAAATTGAAAACCACTTCATATTAACTCCTTTTTTATAAAGTATTTATTACAAAGTTATTGCTACAAATAAATAAGATATACTGCACGGTTCAAAATATTTGTAACCAAATTCATTTTATATTATGTATAAAATTTTGGAGTCTTAAATGGATTTAAGTGCAGACGTCTTAAAAGTTCTTGCTAATGGGGGAATAGCAATAATTATATTTGTTATATGGTATGTTACATACAAAACACAATCAAAAAACTATACGGATTTAGTTGAAAGATTATTTAAGCAAATCGAGCAAGATTTGAAATATAAAGAACTCCTCATTGGCATTTTGACGCGACTGGAAACTAAAATCGACATTCAAGATAGGAGAATGAGAAATGAGCAGTAACGAATTATTAATTGCAAAAGGTCGCTTAAGCGAATTAAACGAACGATATAAAGAATATGAGATGAAAGCAGATTCTCTTTTAATCCAAATAAGAGAATTACTCAATCCATTCAGCGATTTCCTTGAACTAGATCTAGAAAAAGTATTGATGCTCGTAAAAGAATTTCGCCAACTACAACTTAAAGCAAGAGAATGTAGCGACAAGATTTATAAAATAAAAGAAACTTATAATATAGGTTGAAGATGAAAAATGCAGCTTTATACGAAGAAGCAAAAAGATTATATGTAAACGAAGGTTTTTCAATTGATGCAATTGTAGAACTTTTAAAAAATCATGTCTCAAGAAAAACTCTATACAACTGGAAAGTTGCAAATAACTGGGATGACCAGCGCAAAGCTTATCAGCAGGAAAATGAAGATCTCCAGAAAGAGATTAAAGAAATTGCTCGCATTGCTATTAAAGAAGCTAAAGCTAATCCAACTCCGCATAATATTTATGCGGTTGTTAAAGCACTAAGTGCTCTCAAACTTATGCAAGGAATACAAATAATTGAAGATGGTAATGAAGAGAAAGTCAAAAATATATCAAAAGATACTATTGAATTCATTCAGAAAGAAATATTGGGTTTATAACCGAATCTTTCTGATTCGGCGAAAATGGGTTGAGACAGCTTATTAATTTCGTTTAAAACCCATTTAAAACCCATTTAAAAATTACGATCTTTTTTCGGACGATATAAACTATGGCTTTTTTGAGATCTTGGCTTATAAACGATTTATGAAAGAAATTTGAGGATATATAATGGTTAAAATGGATCAAAATGGGCACATTTATTGGGTTAAGGGTGATACTTTTTATTTTAATCTTATTGCACAAGAAAATAGTACACCCATAGATTTTACAAATTGGCATATAAAGTTTATAGTTTATGATCATAATGATGATATTAAATTTATACTCGATGAAACAAATGGTATTGATTTATCAACACCAGGTTTAATAAAATTTTCAAAAGATTTATCTACTATTAATATCGAGCGTGGAAAATATAAATATGATTTAATCGTTACAAGAGCAAATGGAATAATTGAAACATGGTTAAATAATAAATCATTTATGGTAGAATAAAATGGTAACATTAACATTTATTAATAATAATATTAATTTATCAACTTATATGTCCCCAATAACATTGTCTATTGCAACTTCTCCAATAATAATTAATCAAGGGGATACAAATATAATTGATGATAATTTGATTTTAGAAAATAAAACTTTTAGTTCATATAAAATAAATAGTACATATATACCGAAATCGATTATTAATGCGAAAGGAGACTTAATAATTGGTGATTTATATGGGCAACCATCACGATTACCAATAGGTTCTCCTGATTATATTCTTATAGTGGATCCCAATTCAGATAGGGGATTTAATTTTACAAAAATTATTGACGGTGGAACTTTCTAATTAATATTAAGGAGGATAAAATGCCACAAATAATTAAAATTAAAAGAGGATTACAAGCAAATTTACCAACAACAGGATTAAATGTTGGCGAACCTTTGTTTACAACTGATCGTGGTACTTTACACATCGCTACAGATGCTACAACATTGAAAACTGTTGTACCTGCCATTGAGACTTTAAATACTATACCATCTATATCAGGAGCAGAGGATCTTTTAATAATTCACGATGCATCTGAAACAACAGGGCAAAAAGAAAAGAAAATTACATTTAATGATTTTAAAAGTGCATTGAATATACCGCCAACTTCTACAGATGAAAAAGTTGCAGTTGTTAATGGGGGAACTGCGGGATATATATGGGGGACAGATGGCACAGATGGAGTGATAAGAATGGGGTCTTCTATGCAATGGGCTAAGGATGTAAGCAATAATTATGTTACAATAGATGTTGCTGTAATAGATGGAGGAACATTTTAATGGCTCGGGATAAAATATTAAAATTTCTTCGCACAACAAGAGCTAATCTTGATAATCAAAAATCATTGGGTAATTTAATTCAAGGTGAGCCTTATTTAATAACAGATGAAAATCGTTTTGCAATTGGAATTGCTAATAATAATTATGAAGATTTTGCTAAAAAATCCGAATTAGATTCCAAAAAAAATGATTATGTATCGGCTAATTCAAGAATCCTGGGAAGAAAGTCAACAGGTTCGGGGGCAATTGAGGAATTAACACTAAATGAAATTCTTGATTTTATTGGTTCTGCTCAAGAAGGTGATATATTATATCGTGCTTCAACAGGATGGCAAAGATTACCTAAAGGCACAGATGGGCAGGTATTAACGCTGGCAAATGGATTGCCTGTGTGGAGTAATACAGGTGGCTATAAATCTCTTAAATATCTTACATCGGATTTTACGACATCATCAACCAGTCCAGTGGAAATAACAAACTTAACTCATCAACTCCCAGCTAATAAATTATTTTATTTTAGCGTCTGGTTATTTCCCGATAATAGTAATCAATCTACAATCTATTTTAGTTTTAATATTAATTCAATATTATTTGCTGTGGCAAGACGAAAAATAGCGTCGGCTGAAGTAGCAGAAATTTCATATAATTATCTTAACTATATAATATCACATATCAATAGTTCCCCTAACTATCTTGTTTTGGAAGGCTATGTATTTACAAATGCGAATACTAATGCAATCGTAAAAACATATTGTACAGATAGTAGTTCTCCGGCCATTATTAGGATGGGATCAGTGGTCTATATCGCTGAAATATAGAATAAATTATGAGAATAAAAATAAAAACAAATAATAACATAATTGATTATAAAATAGAAGTTAAATATAACAAATATTTCAATGCTACTAATTATAAAGAAATTATCAATTGAATTTGGTTAAAGCTCAATAAACTTATGAGCAATAACATTAATAAATATTTCTTACAATATCAGATCAATTGGCTGAATGATAACAGTCAAATTAAGGTATGGGAAAAAAGCAGACGCATCGGTGCAACCTATGTGCAGGCTTACGAGGATGTGCGTGATGTTGTGCTTGGTAATGTCCCGGCGGTGTGGTTTTCTTCAGCAGACGAAAGTGCTGCTAAAGAATACATACTGTATTGTGCTCAGTGGGCTAAACTCTTTGACAAAGGTGCTCGTGATTTAGGCGAGCAGGTTCTCGAATCCGACAAATCAATAAAAACATTCACAATTGAATTCACAAACGGCAAACGCATAAATGCTTTGTCCAGCAATCCAAAAGCATTTAGAAGCAAAGGTGGTAAAGTTGTTCTGGATGAATTTGCTTTTCATAATGATGCTGTTCAGCTCTGGAAAGCCGCTAAACCCGTAATCACCTGGGGCTATCCACTTAGAATACTCTCCACTCACAAAGGAAAACAAAGTTTGTTTTATAAATTCGTTGAATCAATTAAAACAGGCAAACTCAACTGGTCATTACATACAACAACAATCTTTGATGCAGTAGAACAGGGTTTAGTTGATAAAATCTATAAAAGACCAACCACAAAAGAAGAAAGAGATGCCTGGTTAAAAGAACAAGAAGAAAATTCCTTCGACCGCACAACCTGGCTCGAAGAATATTGCTGCACTCCGGTTGATGAAGCAATTGCATTCCTGTCTTACGAACAAATTTTTGCCATCGAACGAGAAGGAATCATTGATGATGTAATTCTGAGCCTGCCTGACGGCAAGGAAGCGAAGAATCTTTATATCGGTGTTGACATCGGCAGGAAGAAAGACCTCACTGTTATCTGGATTGCAGAAGAAGTCGAAAAGTTTTTATTTACACGAAAAGTAATTGAGCTCGAACGAACTCCATTCAAAGCACAGAAGGAAATTTTATTTAGTTACTTGAGCTTACCAGGATTTCGCAGAGCTTGTATCGACGCCACTGGTCTTGGTATGCAGCTTGCTGAGGAAGCTCAGGATAAATTCGGACGATTCAGAGTTGAGCCAATTACTTTTACTGGCAAGACAAAGGAAGAGCTCGCATATAATTTATTAAGGATGGTTGAAGATAGACAAATTTTTATTCCGCCTGATAAAAATATCCGGGAAGATTTACATTCGGTTAGAAAAGTTACAACTGCAAGTAATAACATAAGATTTGATGTGCAGCAATCTGAAGTAAGCGGACATGCTGACAGATTCTGGGCATTAGCACTTTGCTGCTATGCAGCCAAGAGCAATGCAGGAATCACATTTGCAAAATCAAAAGGCAAAAGAGAATCCTATAAATTAATTGAAAATTTTTAATGTAGCACAGACTATTAGTCTGTGCCTCAACAAATGAGGTAAATATGGATACAAAAACTTTAACAAGTGAAATAGCAACCAGACAGAATTTTGAGAAGATAGTTACTTATTGGAATATGCTTCCGGATCCTGACCCTATTCTAAGAAAAATAGGTAAAGACATCACAACCTACCGTGAACTGATGACAGACCCTCATCTCTTTTCTACAATACAGCAACGTAAATCAGGAGTACTTTCTCTTAACTGGGAACTTCAACAACTTGATTCTAACCAAAATGAATATGATTTAATTAATAATTTTCTCAATTCTATCAATCTTGAAAATCTTATTGATCAAATTCTTAATACACCACTATTTGGCTTTACAGTTTTTGAAATAATCTGGAAAAAAGATGGCAGCTATTTAATTCCAGAAAGAATTGATGAGAAACCGCAGGAATGGTTTTTCTTCGATCAATATAATAATCTTAATTATAAGAAAAACTTTAATCCAAATCTTGGTACAAATGAAGGCGAGATCATTAATCCGCTTAAGTTTATTTTAGTACAACATAAACCAACATACCAAAACCCTTACGGCGAGCGTGTATTAAGCCGTTGTTTTTGGCCGGTTACATTCAAACGTGGCGGATTAAAATTCTGGATTACATTCACCGAGAAATATGGCAATCCATTTCTGGTTGGCAAACTTCCTCGGGGATCTTCTCAACAAGATATTGATAACCTGCTTTCTTCACTTGATAATATGATTCAGGATGCTGTTGCTGTCATTCCAGATGACTCAAGCGTGGAAATCAAAGAAGCTCAACGCTCCAGCTCTGTAGAAGTTTTCAAAGAGCTTATGAACTTTATGAACTCCGAAATCTCTAAAGCAATTCTTACTCAAACATTAACTACAGAAGTTCAAGATACAGGCACTTATGCTGCGTCTAAAACAATGGGTGATATGCTTGAAAAAGTGCAGCAAGCAGATAAGAGAATTGTTGAAAGAACTATCAACAAAATTATTGATTTAATTTATCAGATTAATTTTAACTCGCCTAATAAACCTAAGTTTATCCTTTATGCCGACGAAGATGTTGATAAACTGCTCGCAGAAAGAGATCAGATATTAGTCAATACAGGAATTAAATTCACCAAAGATTATTATATCCGCAATTATAATCTGCTTCCTGATGACTTCGAAATAAATACAAGCGAAGCTTCAAGCTTCGCTGAAAAAGAAAAAGTAAACGAAGCTTCCAGCTTCGAAAACAAAGACATAACCGATAATATAATCACCCAGCTCCCGGACAAGCTTCTTCAACTCCAGATTGAAAGCACTTTAAAGCCCGTTTTATCGCTAATCGAAAAAGGAGAATCTTACGAAACAATTATGGAAGAACTTGCAAAAACTTATCCGGCAATGTCAACAAATCAACTTGAAGATTTATTAGCAAAACTTCTATTCATAAGCGAAATAATCGGTCGTAATCAATTGTAGCACAGACTATTAGTCTGTGTGTTGGAGTTGCAATGCCAGAAAATATCGACATAAAACTTGCAATCGGACTTAAGCCAGAACAGATAATCGAATATCTTAAACGCAAAGGATACAAGATAAGCTGGAATTGGCAGGACACCTGGAAAGAAGCATACACCAAAGCTTTTACTGTTGCAAAAGCAATGAGACTCGATATATTATCAGACATCAGAAATGAGCTTCAGAAAGCAATTGATAACGGTTTAACATATCAACAATTCAAAGAAAACTTAAAACCAACTCTTAAGGCAAAAGGCTGGTGGGGGAAAGTTAAAGCTAAAGATGTACCATCGGACTTCCCATTGCCGGAAGATATTGATCCGGAAAAAGAAATTCTTCTCGGCTCTCCCTGGCGTCTTAAAACAATTTATCGCACTAATATTGACGTTGCTTATGCAAGCGGGCATTACAAAGCAATGATAGACAACATTGATGATAGACCTTACTGGATGTATAACGCAGTACTGGATAGCAATACAAGACCATCTCACCGTGCATTACACGGCAAAGTTTTCCGTGCTGATGATCCTATATGGGATAAAATATACCCACCAAACGATTGGGGCTGCAGATGTTCTGTTATTCCACTTGACAATGACGACCTCAAAGAAATGAATATACCGCGACCTTCCAGATTGCCAAACGAAGAAGCTGAGAAGTTTATAAAGAAGCTTAAGCCCGGCAAAGGATGGGAATATAATCCAGGAAAAGCAGCACTTGAATTTGATAATGATTTCGGAAAATTTTCACTTTATCAACTTCAACCTACATTTAGAGATAATAATAGACCATCAATTGAAGAGTTAGATGATTCATATTTTATACAACAACCAGATAAATTCCCATCAATTAAGGAAATTGGTAAAGATAATTTATGGAAATTGATAGAAAAAGAATTTGATTTTTGGGAATCCATCCCTTCGGGAAAAGACAATTATGCAATTATTCCTACTGCTGATAACGACCTGGCAGTTGTTTCAAAAAATCGATTAAATTATTTGCTTACAAAATCCGATAATAGAGAACAATTTATACCATTTATAAAACCTACTCTTCAAGATCCATTTGAAGTTTATCTTGCTTTGTATCAATCCGATAAAGGATTTGTTGAATATCGTAAACATTATATCGGTTTGTTCAAAGACAAAAAGAAAAGAAGTTATTTTGTTGTGCTGAGAATGGAAAAAGATTCAACAATATTCTATAATGCATTCCCTTATAACCTTAAAGATATTGATAGAGTTCGAAAGGGGAAACTTATTTATACAAAAAAGCCCCGATAACTCGGGGCTGAATACTGTAAGCATTATCCAGTTCCGTGCCTGCTTACAGACGATGTAAGGTTATGCTCACGGAAGCACCTTACACCGGTATTATAAATTATCATTTTATTCCTTCCTTGTCAATCCTGCCTGTCGGCAGACAGGGCTTCTATTATCTTCTTCTTTATCTTCTCAATATCCTGATTATTTAATTGCATAAATGGTCTTGCCGGTATCCTGATCGAACTCATCTTATTGCTTCCAGCCTTATATTGCAGTTGACTTTTAGTCAACGGATTTAAATTTATTTTTCTCTTGAGATAGGTTTTCAAAGTACTTCTATGTATCACTCCGCCATAATTCTGTATTGCAGCATAAATTAAATTTGTGCTTACCTGTGCATAATCTTCACCATAGCTGCTAATAATACTTCTTTTTAACTGTCCTGTCTTCTGTAATATTTTCCCAGGCCAATAACCTTTCTTTTCACGCTGTTTAATTGTCTGATGCGATAGTCTCTGCCAGGGCTTCCCGATTCTGCTGCCTTCAGTCTCAAAATTTTTCAGAACTGCAGAACGCATTGTTTCTGCAATAGCTACCATTAATTTGCTTTTGTTTGAAAGTTTATTCTTAAGTAATTCAATTATTTCAGGAGATTTAAATTCATTATTCATTTTCATCCTTATATTTATTTTCTTCAAAAAATCTTTTTACTTCTCTTACTAATTCTTCAGTTATTAATTTTCTATAATAACTTCGTGAATCTTTTGGATCCAAACTTACTTCCATTGATAATTCATATCTTTTATATGAATGCCATGGATCATCAGTATGTCTTGTTTCTCCATATGTTACTATAATTTTTTCAATTTTCATTTTTTACTCCTTTTCAAATAAATCCTGTTGTTCTTTTAATATAATTTTTTGCTCAGCAACTTTATAAATAAGTCTTTCACTTACACCAAGCAATCTTGCAAGTTCTTTTTCATTTTTATATCCAAAATACTTTCTTATATATTCTTGTTTCATTTCCATTAGAGGTTTCTCGCTAAAATATATACTTGTTTTGCCAAAATAATTATAAAGTTCTATAAATTTATCGATACCAATAATTTCTTCAAGCAATTTTAAATCACCTTGAAGAAATTTCTTATAATCTATTTCTTTGAACCATTCGTTCATAAATTCTCAATTGCTTTTTTAATTTTTCTCACATCATTCATCATTAGCCACTCAATTCTATCAATTCCTGTTATTCTTTTACAAAACTTTCTAAATGCATCCTCTGTTTTATTTTCAACTCTCGGCGATGTCATCCACATCGCCTCAAGCATTCTCAGTTGTTTAGGCGTTGCATAGTGCTGCTTCAGTTTTTCATTCCATCTTATTCCAAGTTCATCATATTTCTTATATTTTTTCTTTTCTTTATATTCCAAATATTGTGGCAATAGTTTAACAAGTTTTTTTATTAAGTCTGATGCCTGCTCATAACTTAAATCCTTACTGGTAGTAACTCCATAACTTCCCAACGCAGCACTATATTCTTCGTCAGATAATTTTAACTGGCTTTTTAATGCGTGTATCTTAGCTATTTGAGCTTTATTTATTTCCATCACTAAATAATTTTAATTGTGGATCAATTCTCGTTACCTTCCAGAGGCTTACTGCCTTGCCGCTTTTTGGACTCCGCCCAATATCATAAAAATATACAAGCCCCATTTCTCGCAACTCCTTAACCCTCGGTGTAATCTGGTGCGGATAAACATTCAGAGTTATTGCTATAAATTCTGTAGAGCAGGGACCATATCTCTTGATAATATCATAAACTTTCTTCTGCATATTACCAAGCTTATCCAGCTGCTCTACATAAGCAATATCTCTTATCTTTTCACTTAAATATCCTTCTCTCGTTTTCATTTGTTGTAATTAAATAAATAATGATTTTTATATTCTTTTAGCGAAAAATATTTGTCCCTATTTTTTATCTTATACATCTTTTTCTTTTTCTTTTTCTTTTTATCCCATAATTCTATGCCATATCTTTTAATTTTCGAATAAATTGCCATATGAGATTTACCAGTCATTTTGATTATTTCATCTCTTGTTACAATTTTTTTTCTATAAAGCTCAAGCAATTCTTTCCCTATCGCTTTCCCCATTTTTCACCTACCTTAAAAAAATATCTTTGTTCATCTAAATCGTCTATTATATGCATTCTATATTTTTGTGCCTTAAATTGTTGTTTTATATCCTGTAATGTCACTTTTATTGCCTTTAAAAATGTTCTATATGCTAATCTCCAGTGAGATTTTACTGAGAGTGATAACATTTTAACCTCCTATTGCAAAATATTTTTTGTAATCTTTTACCGTAGCAAGCACTTCTTCCTTGCTGCTTCTTGGTATCTGCGCATCAAATGTTTCTTTTTCATTGATTATTACATCTCCTCTCTGTTCTGCTTCTTTCTTGATCTCATTAATCTTGTCTCTCAATTCTTTTAATTGCACTTCAACAAATTCATCGAACTTCTTCTCAACTTTTTTTGTAAGATGAAACTCAACACCATCATAATCTGCTTTGCCTTCTGGGTATTTCTTTAATTCCCTTAGTGCAAGTGGATGTAAATCTTTTAAGATCTCTTCAAATGCTTTATACATTTTGTAATACTTGGCATAAGCTTTTAAAAATTTCATTTTATTCATCCTCAAATTTCTTTATTGCGAAATATGTAATTACTGCAATCCCTATAGCGCCAAATATAAACCCCATTATGAATGCGAAAAATAATTCGTACATATTATTCTCCTTGTTTATTTAAATATTCTTTATGAACCATTTCAGCTATTTTGCTTTTGTACCCATTTAGAAAAATAAAAAGTTCGAGTTCATCTTTATAATCAATCATTGCTTTATCTTTTAGCATTATTCTGTTATAAAGTAATGTGCTGTATTTATCTATTGCTTCGAATGCATTGTCTGATTCGGGGAACATATCTAATAGAAGTTTACCTAATATTTTTGCCGTTATTTCCACTATTCCTCCTTATTGGATAAATTGTAACTATACATTTATTCTTTACTATGTATTCTATCATTAAATTATCATCACGAAATAATATCCCATTCTTATTGTCACTTATATAACGAGCTTGTTTAAATATTTCTTTTATCTGATTTATAATTTGCTTTTCATCTATTGCCTCATTCAATAATATTCTGTTTTTATATGCTTTAATTGCATGATTTGATATTCTTATCTTCATAACATCAACACCTCCGCAGCAGATTTAACCAATTTATCTGTAATTTCTTTCTTACTGGTTCTTGCTGCCCTTGATGTTCTTAAAATTAATTTTTCAAGCTTTCTTCCATTGCCTTTCGAAAGCTCATAAAAGGTTTTATAAACGCCGTTTGTTGATGGAAATACTGTCTGAATTATTAACTTTGCATCGCTTTCACTCCAGTCTTCAAGCTGCGTCACTATCCCTACACGGCTATATAATTGCTTGAATTCACCTCGTTTACCTCTTAGATTTGCAATCAATCTCGGTAAACCAATTAGCAATATTCCAACATTTGCTTTATCATAAAGTCTGCGGACCATATCCAATGCTCTGTAAGGTAAATTTTCAGCTTCATCAATGATTATAAGTCTATTACTATCCTTCAGCTTCTCGCAACAATCTGTAAATAAATCATATATTCCACCATTACCATCCATTCCAAGCTTCTTATGAAGTTCTCGGAAGAAAACTTTTGTAGTATAACTTAAATCAGCTTCTATTAGTACTACGTCTGGATTTTGCTTTGCATATTCCTTTGCTGCTTTTGTTTTACCCGTGCCGGCCTCTCCTATTACTACTCCAATCTCTTGATCCAGGTGTGCAATCTTTGCTGTTTGGAATAGCAATTCTGCATTAGTAATTGGGCAAAATGGAATCATCTCTTTGGGCATTGCCTCAATTTCTTCCTGTCGCATAAGAAATGAAGCAATTGCCCATTCAAGTTTTTGTACATCACCCGGATATTTACCTTGAAGATATGTTGAGATGACGCTGGCACTGTAGCCGATTTGCTTCGCAATTCTATTTATCGAAACTTCTTTTCGTTCGATATAATCACGAAGCTTATTTAAAATATTTCCTTCCATCATAGGAAGATTTTCATTATTTTTGTTCATGTTAACTCCATTTTTGTTAACGTTATTGTTTTTTTCACTCCGCAAGTCTCGTCTACTTGCGGAGTTATTATCAAAATATATTTTCATCAAGTTCGATTTTCTGTAAAATCCTCTCAGCTTCTTCTATTTCTCTCAATCTGTAATTAAGCTTATTATTTAATATTTCCTTTGCTTTTTCTATTTTAGAAGAGTCTATCGTTTCAATTTCACATTTTTTATCTACAAAATCTTTTATTTTCTTATAAACATCCGCTACTTTTTCGCTTTCTTCTATCTCTACCTGTAATTCAATTCGTACATGCTCGTAATTACCTTTGTTGACTAAACGACCATAAGAAATTAATTTAGGTTTCATTTTATTTCTCCTTTTTGTTTATAATTATCCTTTTTTTAACAATGCCTCAATGGGATTGCTGTAAATCTTCGACTCAATCCCGCACAATTTCATATATTCCTTAAATGCATTTTTCTTCTTTGGCTGCTTTTTCTCTTCTTTCTTTGGCATTTCAAAAACATCAACTTGCTTTTTAGGTATCAATTCATTACCTAATTTTACAATCTCCTTAAATTGCTCCATAGTCTCATTCTTCATCTGCTGTTTTTTCCTCAATGCTTCCTGCAGCAGTACAATATCCTCATCCTTCCCCAGCAGCCTTGCTGCCGGATGATAACGATAATCATCCTTACTTGCCGTAAATAAAAATCTCTCTTTTTCATCAAGAACTATAATTTCTTTATCGTCCCAAATGTCATATTTAATCACTACCCGGCTCCCGATTATCCTCGGCATTTCTTCATTGTAATAATAATTCCCTCTAAATCTTATTCCATTCTTACCTATTGTCCTCGTCTCATCACTTAGCATTAAATAGTTAAGTTCTTGCTTGCTTATCAATCTGCCTTTCAATCGCTCCGGCTCACTCTTTATTTTATTAACGCTGTGCATAAATACCTCAGCCGGACATAATCCCTTATATTGCCCGTCCTGGTGTGGCTGTTCTGCATATTCTTTAATAAATTCTTCAAGAGTAGCAGCCAAACTATCAACATGAATCGGAGTATTATCAAAAAGTCTCTGGTGGAGCTTCTCATTTCTCATAAGCATTGCAGGTTTACCGGCAATATTGGTCCCAGTATATGCAGGTAAACGTCTCTCAAATTCTCCAAGCGTCTTAAACCATCTTTCAATTGTCTTCGATTGCCCGTGATAAGGCGTTGCATACATCGTTTCAATGCCAAGTTTTCCAAATAATCCCGGCACTATTGAATCCCTGAAATCCTTAATCCCTCTGAAATATTTAGCTCTGAAAGCCCGTCCATTATCCAGATAAGCAATCCTCGGAATGTAACCGAAGCTTCCAGCTTCGGAATTATTCCCAAAAAACCTTCCCAGCAGCAATATCGTTCTTCTCAGTGCACTCGCAATCGTCAGCACATTCTCAGTCGGCATTATTTCCCAGCCAAGTGGCATTGAAGACTTAAAATCAAAAAACATTATCAGCGTCATCCTCTGCGATCTGCCGGTAAGTGGATTTATCACCATTACATTAAGCGTATGACCATCAGCTACAACTATGTCACCGACTTCCACACGGTCCTTATCACGCAAAATATCTTTCATTATTTTATCATTGAATGCCTTCATTCCATACCTTCCAAGCGTCCATAGATCTATGTTTCTTTTTGTCCATTCCTGGATAAATCTTCTGTAAGTAATATCGCTTTTTATTGCAATTCCACGATTCAAAAATTCCTGTTTAGCTCTCTTAATTATTTCACTTATTAATGGGCGATTCGGATTAAGTAACATTGGTATAATCACCTCTGCTTCTTTGTTTGAAATGGTTCTTGCGGCGGGCTTTAACTTTTTCTCAAATATACTTATGTCCCAATTATTATCTATTAATGTCTTGTACCAGCGGTAAACTGATCTCATACTTATTTTTCCAACACTCTCGAGCAATTTCGGGTAACTTCCCTGGTTAAAACTATTAACAAACTTTTCAACTGCAATTGTCTTCTTATCCGCCTTTAATATTACCTCATCCAGTAGCTTGCATATCTGGTACTTTGCCAATGCCTCATCTGTTGTTATTGTATTGACAGAGCTTGCTCTGTCCGTCCCATCCGATATAATTTCGCTTGAATTTTCCGAAAGCTCCTGTATCCACCCCAAAATCTTCTCACACTTATCCCAATCACCAATAGAATTATAGTAATTAAACATACTTTCCAGGGCAATTTCATATCCAAAACCACCATTCATCTTCACCTTACGTGTGACAAAATGTCCTTTGGAAACGTGTTTTCTTAAAGCTTGCTGAGATATACCTAAGTGGTTGCGACCTTCAAGAGTGCTTATCCATTTAACTGATTGCTGTAAGTTCTTATTTTCTATTATTTTATCATTGGTAACAACCATATTTGTTTCGGTTGCGACCTTGGTTGCGACCTTCCCCTCAAAGGTCGCAACCGCATCGGCTGAATTTTCATTGATATTATTACTGCAATTTTCAGCAAAAGGGTCCTTCATAACTCCAGCTCCATTTGTCCCTGATAATGTTTGTTGCAATATTTTTTTGCCTCTGCAGACTTTGTCATAACCAACTGCAAAGCTTCTATTACTTCATTATAGTGGTTTTCGGTTGGCTTATCGAGGAATTTCTTCAGGCATCTAACCGCCAGCGTCGTTGCATCCTGGTAATCAGCCACTAATTCTGTCCCCTCCGTCTTTGGTATCCTTACCTTTGGCTCTTTAACCAGCAAAAACCCACAAATCCACGCAATTTTTTCCAAAATCGCATAATTTCCGGTTGCTTTCATTAGTGGAATTAAATAATCAAGTGGGAATTTCACTCCGCTTTCTTCCAGCGGAAGACCTGCTCTATATAGGTAATTGCTGCTTATTCCTATCTCATCAGCAATTTGTTCTACAGACTTTTTATTCCGGTGAATAGTTTCATAAAGAATTGTTTTAATAGATTTACTTTGTGCCATTAAAAACTTCCCGGATAATTTTAATTGTTTATCATTGTACAATTATTTAATTTAGAACAAACAAAAAATGCCGCTTAAAGAGCTTTTAATAAGCTCTTAAGCAGCATTTTTTACAATTTCTATAATTTTAGCGAGTAATTTATCGTTCTTTCTTTTACCTGAAAGCACTAATGAGATCATTGCTTCGCTATAACCAGTGCGTCTTGCTATTTCCGCCTGGTTAATTAACTTACGATCAAGTTTTAATTTTAATGGCTGCTTTTCGTCAGTCATTTTTTTATTAAAAATTATTAAAGGTTTCTTTACAAATATAGGTAATTACCTAATTCTTGTCAAGTATTTTTTTAGGTAATTATAAAATTTTTATGACAATAGGTGAAAAACTTCGTTTTTTTGCAGAAAATTATATTGGTTCGGTTGCTAAACTTGCCGAATTACTTGATATGAAGCCACCGAGCTTATATGTTTATCTAAATAATGAGAGTATTCCTGGTGGAGATATACTAAGGAAGCTGAAGGACCTTGGTTGCGACATTAATTGGCTCTTAAGCGACACCCCGGATCCGCCGCCAGAGACAATACAAACGCTACTAACTCGGCTAAAAGAGTTAGAGGAGGAGAATCAACGCCTTAGGGATAGTATTAGCCGTTTTCTTCTCCTCGCTCAAGAAGTAGAGCAGCAAAAAAAAAGTAAGCGTAAACCCAAAAAGTAGGCAATATTTTTTCTGCCAAATTTGTGTAAAAAGTGGCAAAAAAATGTAAAATTCTTTGCCAAGCACTATTGCCGTCGCACATTACTTAACTTATTATATTTATTTCACTTATGGTATTTTATTTAATATATTCATCTTTGCCATTTTACCTGAAAAATTATAATGAATAATAAAATTTTCATCCTTTGTTTTATAATATTCTTATCACTATTCAAATCTTCTTATTCACAATTAGATACAAATTCTCTCTCTAATTCTCTTGATAGTTTATTTGCAGATGAATTTTTTAATTCTACCCAAATAGCAATTGATATTTATGATTTAAACGCAAACAAAAAACTCTATTCAAAAAACGAAAAGTTGCTATTGCGTCCAGCTTCTTTACAAAAAATTTTAACTACAGGTGCTGCTCTACTTTTCCTAAATGATTATAAATTCCAAACCAAAATTTATTACGATGGAGAGATTGAAGATTCAGTATGTAATGGTAATTTATATGTAGCTGGAGGATTTGATCCACTTTTTTCACTGAATGATTTAGACTCTCTGGTTAAAGAAATAAAAAAATTAGGCATAAAAGAAATACGTGGAAACCTGTGCGGTGATATTTCAATAATGGATTCTCTATACTGGGGCGAAGGCTGGATGTGGGACGATGACCCATATCCTTTTGCTTCATACATATCTGCACTCTCGATAAACGAAAATAGTTTCAACGTAATTTATAAACCATCAAACATAGGCGAACCAGCAATCATTAATATTATCCCCCAAACAAATTATTTTGATATAATTAATAACTCTACAACCGTAAAAGATACTATTTCTACATTTTCTATTACACGTGACTGGCTAAATAAACAAGATAAAATTATAGCCAGTGGAAATATTCCTTTTTTACTAAATGCAGATACATTAAAATTCAGTGTCGCAAAGCCTGCATTGTATTTTATGACTTTGCTCAAAGAAAGATTAATTGAAAACAAAATTATCATTAATGGTAATATCGAATTTAAAAGTGTCCCGAATAATGCCGATGAAATCTTTTCTTTTGAAAGAAATATCGATACAGTATTACTTAAAACTAATAAAGAGAGCTATAACTTAGGTGCTGAACTAATTTTACGAACACTTGCATTGGAATATTATGGTAAACCAGCTTCGGCAAAAAGGGGAATAAAATTAATTGATAGCTTGATAACAATTGCAGGTTTCGACCCAAAGAATTTTAAAATTGTAGATGGATCTGGTTTATCGTTCTATAATCTGGTTACTGCAGAACTAATTACTTCCATACTAAAATATTTCTATTATGAAAAAGAAGACTTATTCATAAAACTTTATAACACTTTTCCAATTTCTGGTTACGATGGTACATTAAAAAACAGAATGCTTAACAACAAAGCATACAAAAAAGTAAGAGCCAAGACTGGAACTTTAAGTGGAGTAAGTAATCTTGCTGGTTATATGTTTAATAAAAATAATCATCTTATTGCATTTTGTATAATGATGCAGAATTTTACTACTCCTGCAAAAAAAGCAAGAGATATTCAGGATAAAATTTGTGAATTAATTTATCAACGTAATTAAGCTCAATAAACTACTATTTTATAATTAATGAGTAATACAAATGAAAAACTTCAAACAATTTACCATTACCACAATTCCAAAAAACTTTGAGATTATAAGTGGCTTATTGTGGCAATTAGATTTAAATGGTATAAATGAAACCGAGAATGAATTAATCATCTTTATTGATGAAACAAAAAATATTTCATTGAAAGAAATAAAAGAAATACTCGAAGAAGCTAAAAAAAATAATTTAATTGAATCTTATCAGATAAGCGAAGATATACTTGAAGATAAAAACTGGAATGAAGAATATGAAAAAAGAGTAAATGTAATAGAAGTTTCTGATAGAATTGTAATTAAACCATCTTTTAAAGAATATCAACCCAAAGAAAATCAAATAGTTATAATAATCGATCCAAAAATGTCTTTTGGAACAGGTGAACATCAAACTACAAAAATGGTTTTAAGATTTTTAGAACAATATATAAAAAAAGATGACTTTGTTTTAGATGTTGGAACAGGGACAGGTATTCTTGCAATTGCATCTGTATTTCTTGGTGCACAAAGAGCAATTGGAATCGATAATGATGAATGGTGTTTTCTTAATGGCAATGAAAATATAAAAATGAATAAAGTTGAAGATAAAGTTGAAATCCGTTTGTCTGAAATTCATCAAATAGAAGAAAAAGACTTTGATGTGATTGTTGCAAATATTAACAAAAACATATTGCTTGAAATAGCAGAGGAAATTAAAAAGAAAATAAAAAAGACCGGAATTGTAATATTATCCGGTCTTCTAATTTCTGATGAGATTGATATTGTCAAAAAATATAATTCATTAGGCTTCGATCAAATCGCAAAAATGCAAATGGACGAATGGATCTGCCTATCATTTAAGCTACAAAATTAAAAAGCTAATTTCTCTAATAAAGATATAAGTTGCTTTTGCTCACTTTCTGTCAAAGACGAAGTAACCGAAATAACTTTTTCAATATATTGAGGCATAATTTGATCAAGTTTAGCTTTACCAGCAGGTGTTAGTTCACCAAGAATTACTCGTCTGTCTTCTTTAGAGTGTACTCTTTTTACCAGTCCTTCTTTTTCAAGATTATCAACAACACAGGTTATATTAGCCCCTGTAACAAGCATCTCTTCACTAATTTTTTTTAGTGGTAAAGGGCCCATTCTGTAAAGAATCTCCAACACCCCAAATTGAGGAGCTGTAAGTTTTTGCTCAAACATATACTTAGCTTGAAGTTTTCTGAACTTATCCCCTGCTTTTGTAACTTTTTCCATAAGTTGGAGTGCTGCTTCCCCTTTTTCTTGTTGCATTGCCATTTTCTCCTTCCTTTTTAGTTACTAATTAACTTCCCCAGCCCTCATATAAAAAATCTAACCTGCTAAATAATTTGTTCTTCAATTATAAATCTATAGAATTAAAACTATATAGAAAAAGTTGTTTCGAGTCTTTTTATTATTTTGCATCTGCAAATAAAAATATTAAAAGAACATTTAAATTGAAAGTTAATA
This sequence comes from Rosettibacter firmus, assembly GCF_036860695.1. NCBI lineage: Bacteria > Pseudomonadati > Ignavibacteriota > Ignavibacteria > Ignavibacteriales > Melioribacteraceae > Rosettibacter > Rosettibacter firmus. Next base: position 1,406,887 of record NZ_JAYKGJ010000001.1, read on the forward strand.
ATAAAAGTTTTACAACATTTATTTTTAAATTACAAAAAATTTCTAAACCTGTGAATGCAATTCATATTTGCAGCTATATTCAGGAAATTAACAAGATTACTTACTATAAATATTATAATTCTATTCTGAATAATACAAACTTTTTTTTATTAAACTTACCAGAAAAAAATTGCTCTTTTATAGCACTTGGAAATATCTTTAATTATAATAAAAAATTCAGTCGTACTAACAAATTGCACATACAACACATTCATAATTTTAAAAAAAACAAGTTTAATTTCTATCCATTATTTGTTGGAGGAATAAAATTCCCGATAAAAGAAAAATCCAATCTTTGGAATGACTTTCCCACTGAAATCTGGTATGTGCCTGAAATTTCTTTTATCACATACAAGAATAGATATTTCTTTGCATTTAATTTTATGTTTGATGATGTTATTAATACCGAAACTCTTAACAAAAAGCTAAAGACTATATTCAGACCACAAAAAAATATAACAGAATCTTTAAACGAAGTTTTCCTAAAGAGCACCACGTTTAATCAATGGGAAAAAATGGTTTCGACTGCTTTTAAAAAGATTGAAAGTGGAGAACTTTATAAAGTAGTTTTAGCAAGATTAAAAAAGAGACCGCTTAAAACTAACATTAACCTGAAAGAACTAATAGAAAAATTAAAGAAAGAAAATTCGGAGTGTTATGTTTTTTGCTGGAAAAATAACGATTCTATTTTTTTAGGAGCTTCTCCTGAATTACTTGGAAAATTTTCAAATAACAAATTTGAAACAGATGCACTGGCTGGTTCAATTAGAAGAGGAACAAATCACAACGAAGATGATCTACTGGCAAATCAATTATTAAATGACAAAAAAAATATCAACGAGCATAATAGTGTGGTAAATTATTTAATTCATAAATTATCAGAATACTCAACCAGTGTAACTTATGATAAAACAAAAATTAGAAAACTGAAAAACATCCAGCATTTATGGACACCCATCAAAGCAAAAGTTAGAAAAAATATTTCAATTATTGAGTTAATTAAAAATATCTTTCCAACACCTGCAATTTGTGGTTTACCAAAAGTAAAAGCATTAAAAACAATTGAACAACTTGAAAACTTCGACAGAGGTTTATATGCTGGAGTGATGGGATGGTTTAATCTAAATGGAAATGGTGAATTTTTTGTGAGCATCCGCTCCGCTCTTATTAAAAATTCATCATTATATTTATTTGCCGGGAGCGGAATAGTTGAAGAATCAGAAATTAAAAATGAATTCGAAGAAACTGAACTAAAGTTCAAAACATTGATGTCAATATTTAAACTAAATCAAATATGAAAATATCAGTTAATAGAAATACTATCTGGTGTGATTTATTTGTAAATAGATTAATCGAATATGGAGTAAAATATGCCTGTATATCACCAGGTTCAAGAAGTACTCCTCTTACTTTAGCATTCTCACAAAATAAATCTATAAAGTTGTTTCAAATAGTTGATGAACGTTCGTCTGCTTTTTTTGCTCTTGGACTTGCAAAAAAATCAAAATCTCCTGTTGCAATAGTAACTACTTCTGGTACTGCAGTAGCCGAACTTTATCCAGCAATCATCGAAGCATTTTATCAAAGAATTCCACTAATTGTTTGCACTGCAGATAGACCACATTACTTAAGAAATACAGGTGCAAATCAAACAATAAATCAGGATAATATTTTTAGAAACCACATAAGATATTTTGCAGATGTTGGTTTACCCGATGTCAATCTAAAAAGTTTATCATCCTTAATTAAAAAAACTGATACCGCATTAAATATTGCATTGATAGAAAATGTGGGTCCCATCCATCTTAATTTTCAATTTGAAAAACCATTCGAGCCAGATACATACACAGAAAAAATTGATGTCAATTACATTAATAAAATTTACAGCCTTTTTAATAAAATCGATTTTAAAGAAAGAAAAGAAACAACATCGATTGATAAGGTATTAAAAAAACTAACTCACTTTGAAAAAGGATTAATAATTGTCGGATACAATAACTACGATAATCAATTTTCAAATCTTTGTGCCAGATTATCCAGTAAATTAAAATATCCAGTATTTGCAGATGCTTCTTCTGGTTTAAGATGTTGTAACCACTCACAAAAAAATGTAATAGAAAATTTTACATCATTAATAAGATCAAAAAACTACAAAAAAGAATTTGACCCTGAAATAATAATTCAATTTGGTGGAACTCCAACTTCAAATATTGTTCAAAACTTCTTTAAAGAATCAAAAGCAGAAAAAATTATTGTTAACGAATTTGGTGATAAAAACGATCCATCATTAACAGCCAGAACAATTTTAAAGATCAAACCAGAAGAATTTTGTCAACTCATTTTAGAAAAAATAAATCTACAAAAATTAACCAGAAGACAGGATTGGTTTGAAAAAAACATCAAACTAAATGAAATAGCAGAAACAATTAAACGTAGAGAATTTCAAAAAGAAGAAATTAATTTTGAAGGAAAGATTATTTATGAATTATACAATCTTCTTCCTTCGAAATCCAATTTAATGATTTCAAATAGTTTACCAATAAGGGATGCCGATTTTTTTGTTTCCTGTACCAACAAACAAATAAACATTTTTAGTAATCGTGGGGCAAGTGGAATTGATGGAATAAACTCAACTGCACTTGGAATTGCAAAACTATCAAAAGAACCAACTGTACTTGTTACTGGCGATTTAGCTTTTTATCACGATATGAATGGACTACACAATGCAATTAAATTTAATATTCCTTTGACAATAGTTTTAATAAACAATAATGGTGGGGGAATTTTTGAATCTCTACCAATATCAAGATATGGAAAAACATATATTCAAAATTTTGTAACTCCATTAGATATTGACTTTTCAAAATTTGTAGAAGCTTATGGGGGCAAACATTATCTAATTAGTAATTTTAATGAATTTAAAATGAAACTTGATGAATCATTAAAAAGTAGAAAGTTATCAGTTCTTGAAATTAGAACAAATGCAAAAGAATCAAAATTAATTCGCGAAAAAATCTGGCGTTCAATTACTTCAGCAATTGATTTGTATCTGAATGAAAATAAAAGTAGATCAAATTGAATTTAATATTCTGATTGATGAAAAAAATTATAAAGAAGAAAAAACACCTATAATTTTTCTTCACGGTTTTACTGGATGTGCAGAAGATTGGTTATTCATTTTCGATAAACTTCCTTCAGAATATTATCCCATCGCAATTGATTTAATTGGTCATGGTTTAACCGACTCGCCAGATGATCCCAATTATTATACCTGTAGAGCTATAGTTAATCAACTTAATTATATTTTTGAATCTCTAAAAATTCATAAATTAATTCTCTGTGGATATTCAATGGGGGGAAGAGCTGCTTTATCTTATTGCCTACATTATCCCCAAAAAATTATTGCATCTATCTTCGAAAGTACAACTGCTGGAATTGAAGACATAACCATAAAAAAAGAAAGAGTAATTTCAGATTTCTTACTTGCAGAAAAAATACGTGAAGAAGGAATTGAGAGTTTTATTGATTACTGGATGAATAACCCATTATTCAAAACACAAAAAGAAATTCCAGAATATGAATTGATTAAGAAAAAAAAATATAAAAATAGTGTAATCGGTCTATCAAATTTATTAATGGGATTTAGTACTGGTTTAATGCCCAGTTACTGGGATAAAATAAATCAACTTGAATTTCCAGTTCTTCTAATTACTGGAAGTTTAGATGAAAAGTATACTTCGATTTCAAAAAGAATGAAAGAAAAATTAAAGAATGCAGAACATAAAATCGCAGAAAGTTGTGGTCACAATGTTCACTTAGAAAAACCTGATGTTTTTATTAAATTTGTTCTGGACTTCTTAAACAATAAAAAAAGGAAACAGTATGAATTACAATTGGATTAAAGCAAAAGAATATCAGGATATTATTTACGAAAAGATGGATGGAATAGCAAAAATAACTATTAATCGACCAGAAAAAAGAAATGCTTTCCGTCCAGAAACAGTTTCGGAATTATACGATGCTTTTAATGATGCACGAGAAGATACAAATATTGGAGTAATCTTGTTAACCGGAAAAGGACCAGCTAAAGATGGTAAATATGCATTCTGTTCTGGTGGCGATCAATCAATTCGTGGTGATAAAGGTTATGTTGGTAAAGATGGTATCCCAAGATTAAATATTCTTGATGTTCAAAAACAAATAAGAAGTATCCCCAAACCAGTTATTGCTTTAGTAGCCGGATATGCAATTGGGGGAGGTCATGTATTGCATGTTGTTTGTGATTTAACAATAGCAGCCGATAATGCAATATTTGGTCAAACTGGACCTAAAGTGGGAAGCTTTGATGGCGGATTTGGTGCAAGTTATCTTGCAAGAATTGTTGGTCAGAAAAAAGCTCGCGAAATCTGGTATCTATGCCGCCAATATAATGCTCAGGAAGCTCTTGAAATGGGCTTAGTGAATAAAGTTGTTCCGGTTGAACAACTTGAAGAAGAAGGTATAAAGTGGGCAAAAGAAATTCTGGAAAAAAGTCCTCTTGCAATTCGTTTACTCAAATCTGCATTTAATGCTGAATTAGATGGTCAGGCTGGAATTCAGGAATTAGCAGGAAATGCAACTTTACTTTATTATATGACCGAAGAAGCTCAGGAAGGAAAAAATGCTTATCTCGAAAAAAGGAAACCAGATTTTTCAAAATTTCCAAGAGTACCATAATAAAGAATTTTATAAAATGGATATCACAATAATTGATTTAAGAAGAAAAATTTATAATTGGATTCTTGCAGCTCGACCAAAAACTTTACCAGCTGCTTTAAATCCTGTAATAGTAGGAACATCCATCGCTATTTATTATGATAAATTTCATTTCATTGCAGCATTAATAGCTCTACTTTGTTCATTGTTATTCCAAATTGGAGCTAATTTTACAAACGACCTTTTTGATTATCTTCATGGTGCAGACAAAAAAGAAAGAACAGGGCCACAAAGAGTAGTGGCTTCTGGTTTAATCTCAATTGATGAAATGAAAACTGGAATAATTATAACTTTTGGCTTAAGCTTTCTGCTTGGTTTGTATCTTGTGTATCTTGGTGGATGGTTTATTTTTCTAATTGGAGTTCTTTCAATCATTACTGCAATTGCTTACACAGCTGGACCTTTCCCGCTTGCTTATCATGCACTGGGAGATTTAGCTGTGTTTATCTTTTTTGGTTTTGCTGGAACAATTGGAACATATTATGTCCAGGCACACGAATTTGAACCATTAGCATTCTGGGCTTCAATTCCTGTTGGTGCTTTAATAACCAATATCCTTGTTGTTAATAATTACAGGGATATAGAAGAAGATAAATTAAGTAACAAAAATACACTTGCAGTTATCATCGGAGAAAAACTAACAAGATTACAATATTTATTCTTTGTAGTAGTGTCATATTTAATTCTATTTATTGTCTACTTCCTGTATAAAAAAAATCTTATTATTTTCCTTCCACTACTTTCTATACCATTATCAATTAAATTAATTAAAATGATTTATACACTTAAAGGGAAAGAACTAAATAAAACCTTAGAACTTACTGCAAAGTTTTCTATTATTTATGGTTTGCTCTTTGCAGCTGGAATAATATTATGATCTTAGAAGAAATAAAATATTTTCAGTACTCATTCCCTTTAAAATCTGAATTCAAAAATTCATCGACGTCTATAAAAAAAAGAGAAGGATTTATTATTTCTGCCAGAGATGAATTTAAAAACATTTCTTATGGCGAAGCTTCGCCTTTAGAAAATTTCAGTGTAGAAACATTAAAAGAAACCGAAAATAATTTACAATTAATCACTTCAAAAAGAATAATATTAAGTGAAAATATCTTCGAAGCTTCAAATCAAATTAAAGAACTTACACAACTGCATCCACTACGATTTGCACTGGAGCAAATTTTTCTAAATCTCTTATTTATAAGAAATAATAAATTACCAGACGTTCTTTCTGGCAAAAATTTCAAGAAAGAAATTTATGTAAATGCTGTCTTGGGCATTTATGAATCAGCTTTCATTATAAATGAGATTAAAAAGAAATTTAATCTTGGATACAAAACATTCAAAATCAAAGTTGGAAGAAATAATATCCAGGATGATTTATCGCTTGTGGATAGTATTTATAAAAATTTTGGTGATAAAATAAAAATAAGATTGGATGCAAATGGTAAATGGGAATTTAATGAAGCACTGAACTTTCTTGAAAATCTCGAAAAATATGAAATTGAATATATTGAAGAACCATGCTTTAATTTAGATAATAACTTGAAATTAATCGAGCATACAAGAATTAAAATTGCTCTTGATGAATCAATTACAAATATTGCTCAGGCAAAACAAATTATCGATAACTCCAAAATTGAATTCATAATTATCAAACCAATGATATACGGCTCTATATTTGATATAATTGATCTAATAAATTATGCCGAATCAAAAAATAAATTCATAATTATATCATCAGCTTTCGAAAGTAATATTGGAAAAAGTGCACTGGTATTACTTGCTTCTTTAACATCACACACTTATGCACATGGTCTGGATGCGGCTGATATTTTTTCAAATAACTTCGATGATTTTTACAAAGTTAATAACGGCAGAATAAATTTTAATATAGACTTCTTTCCTCCAAGATATGATCTATAAATATGAATTTAATAGAAAAAAATAATCACTGGTTATATACACAGAGCATAAACAATCCTGATTCCATTGCAATAATTTCAAAGACCGAAAAAATAAGCTATAAAGAATATTACAGGTACGCTGTTCAATATTGTTGCAGTCTTACAGAATCAGGAATTAAAAACAAAGATAGAGTTGGAGTACTTTTAAACAACTCAAAAGAATTTCTTTTTATAATAAATGCACTCTGGTTTTGTGGTGCTGTTCCAGTTGTATTAAATACAAGATTAACAGAGAATGAATTAACTCAACAAATAGAAAACATAAAGTTATCATATTTGATTGCAGAAGAAACCAGGTTTAGCAAAAATTTTGTTGAAGTAATTTCTCTTTCTTCCTTAAAATCAAAATCACAAATAAATCAAAAGTGCATTCAAGACTTTGATCTAAAGAATGATGCATTAATAATGTTTACATCTGGCAGTACTGGAAAATCGAAAGCAGTAGTTCATACATTTGAAAACATATATGAAAGTGTATTCTCTCTAAATTCATTCATAAATTTAAATGATAACGATAGATGGCTGGCTTCGTTACCATTTTATCACATTGGTGGCTTTATGATTTTATGTCGCTCACTTATTTCAGGAAGTACTTTAATAATTCCTTCCTCCATTAAGCACGAAGAGATTAAATACTTTATTGAAAAATTCGAACCAACTCATATCTCATTTGTTTCTACAACTCTCAAGAAATTAATTAATGAAAGATTCAAAGCTAATAAAAACATAAAATATGTCTTTCTTGGTGGTGGACCCGTAGAAGCATCACTTTGTAAACAGGCAATTAAAGAAGGATGGAATATTATTAAAGTATATGGCTCTACAGAAACATGTTCAATGATTGCAGCTTTAAGCAGCAAAGATTTTATTTTAAAACCAGATTCTGCAGGTAAACCACTTAGAAATGTGAATATAGAAATTGTTGATTCTACAGGTTCATTTCTTAAACATAATCAAAAAGGGGAAATTGCTGTAAAGAGCAAAACCTTGTTTAAAGAATATTTATTTTCTATAGGAACAAAAAGAGAAATAGATGGATTTTTTCTTACTGGAGATTATGGATGGATTGACGAAGACGGTTATTTATATGTAGAATCAAGAAAGGATGATATAATTATTACAGGTGGAGAAAATGTAAGTGCCCGGGAAGTTGAAGATGCTCTAAATAATTTAGATGAAGTTGAAGATGCATATGTGTTTTCTGAAAATGATGAAATCTGGGGACAATCAATCTCTGCAGCAGTAGTAATTAAATACAAAATAGATATTGACGGGATAAAAACAAAACTCGGTTCATTAATAGCTAATTATAAAATTCCCAAGAATTTTTATTTTGTTTCTGAAATACCAAGAACAGAATTGGGCAAGGTTGATAAAGAAAAACTAAACTCAATAATAAAAGCAATTGATGGTGCAATTCATTAACAAATTTATAGCCTGCTAAAAATTAGCTTCGTTTAAAGGTTTTAAACTTCCTTGTTGCCAAGATCTGCTTCAAGATCTACAATGTGCAAATTGTTTACATATGGAGTAATAACTGGTTTTTTAATCGAGCCTAATTTTTCAAGCACTTTAATAATATCATTTGCAGCTTTCTCAATAAATTCAATTCTTTTAATTATTGCTTCCTTCGAAAAGTTTTCTTTTGCAAGTTCTCTTCTAATAGCTGCTGTTGAGAGATTGATTAAAGTAAGAGGTTGTTTTATTTCATGATTGGCTGTGGTTACTGTAGCAGCAAATGTTTTTATTTTTTCTATTTCAATTAAGAATTTATTTGTTTCACTAAAACGGAGTGCAGAATTAATTCTCGCAATTAATTCAGTTTTATTAAAAGGCTTTTTAATATAATCAAATGCACCTGCCTGTAATCCTTCTTTTAAATTTTCTGCTTCTGTAAGTGCAGTTAAAAGAATTATGGGAATTTGCTTTGTTTCTTCTCTTGTAGTAAGAGTTTTACATACTTCATAACCAGAAATGCCGGGCATCATAATATCAAGAAGTATTAAATCTGGTTTTTCTTCTATTGCTTTTTGAATTCCCATTAAACCATCATAAGCTTTTATTACTTCAAAGCCTTCCTGTTCAAGTCTATCCTGAATTAAAAATACATTATCGGGATAATCGTCTATTACTAATATTTTTTTCATAATTAAACTTTTACTTTCAGAAAATTATTAACTCTATTTAATATTGTAGAAGAATCAACTGGTTTCGTTACGAGATCATTAAAACCATTTTTTTCAATTACTTCTTTATTTTCGAGCATTGCATACGCTGTAAGTGCAATAACGGGAAGATTAGCTGTCCTACTACTGGAACGAATTCTCTTTATTGTTTCAAAACCATCCATTACTGGCATCATTATATCAAGAAAGATTAAATCGGGTAATATATGATTTAATGTTAATAAACATTCCATACCATTGTGAGCATATATTGTATTGCAATTCAATTCTTTCAATATTTCACCAATAGTAAATAATGTATCTTCGTCATCATCTACAATCATAATTGTTGGTTTATTCAGATTATCTGAATGTTCAACTGGATTTTTATTAATAATTGATGTTTCAATCATAAGATTTAATCTTTTGTTTGCTTCACTATCGTCAATTTGTAATCTATCTTTAATAAATTTCAAAATATCAAGTGGATGATTTTTTTCTCTTAATGTAAGTGCATTAAATGTATTTGTTAATTCTTTAACATCTTCTTCGTTAAGACTATCTGGAAGCAAGAAGACAACAAATATATTTCTTGTATATTTGTTCTGTCTAATCAAAGAACTAAATAAGAGTGCATCTGATTTAAATGTTTCAACATCAATTAGATACAGTTGAGATTGTGAGTAATCAATAAGACTCATAGCAGATTCAAGTGTGTTTCTCCACTCTACATTAAATTTGGGTAGAACTGCATCTTTTAAGATTTCAAATTCAGCTTTATTGCCAGATACATAAATTATTTTTTCAATTTGCACACCGGCAAACAATTCAATTTGTTGTAATAATTTGCCAATGGTAATATCATTTACTGGTTTTATTTGATAATCAAAAATACATGGTGCCCATCCTAATTTTTCTTTTTCCATTACATTGCATAATATTATTGGCACATCATTCGCCAGAGGATTTCTTCTTATCAATGCCAGTAAATTCCAGATATCCGAATCATTAATGGCAGAATTAATAATAATAGAGTTTATTTTTTGTTTAGCAATAACATCAAGACTTGTCTTTTTATTATCACTGGTAATTAACTGGTAATTATAAGTATTTAAATAATCTTTTATCAATTTATTGGCGTTTTCGTTACTGCCGATAATCAAAGCGGAAGGCTGTTCATTATTTTCTATATTATTTTCTAACTTGAGAAATTCACTTTCATCTACATCAATTAATTCTACTATAACGTCATTCAATATAAAAGAAAATTTAGTTCCTTCACCTAATTTACTTTCGAGAGAAAGATGACTACCAAGTAATTCTACATATCTTTTGCATATTGTTAAACCTAATCCTGTGCCGCCAAAATGTTTAGAATTTCCGGTTTCGATTTGTTTGAATTCCGAAAAAATTATTTCTTTATTTTCTTCAGAAATACCAATGCCTGTATCTGAAACAGTAAATTTAATAGATTGATTATCCAGCAATTCTACTGATAATCTAACTTCTCCAGCATCTGTAAACTTAATTGCATTCATTAAAAGGTTAGAAAGTATATGATCGAGTTTGCTTTTATCGGTATTCAGTAAAATATTTTTTCCTGTTGGCAAATCAATAACAAGTTTCAATTTTTTATCCCGTGCAGAGCTTTCAAAGTTTTGTCTCAACTCATCGATTAATTCATTCAATAAAAACTTTTCTTTTTTTATTTCAATTTTACCAGATTCAATCCGTGAAAACTCAAGTATATTTGTAATAAGCTTCAATAGTTTTTTACCATTTCTATAGATAATATTCAATCTTTCATAAAGGTTTTGATTATGCCGAAATTCTTTTAATAGCAATTCAGATAATCCAATAATTGAAATTAACGGCGTTCGCAATTCATGTGACATGCTTGCAAGAAATTGAGATTTTACTTTTGTGAGCTCAATGGCTTTTTGTTTTTGTTTTTCAAGTTCATCAGCTTTTTCTTTTAATTGTTTATGAAGTTCTTTTAATTCTTCATTCTGTATAGTGATTTGAGTATTCTGTTTTTGATACTCATCATTTAATTTTCTTAATTCTGTAATATAATTTTCGAGTTGTTCGAGCGACATTGCATTAACCAAGCCAATTGCAAAATGTTCATGCACATTATCAAGATAACTTTTTACTTCTGCATCCGGTATATTAGTTGATGCAAGCTCGAGCAGAGCTATTGTTTCTTTGTTATAAAGTATTGGATAAATCAATAAGTATTTTAATTTAATTGATGTTAATCCAGTATTTATTTCTGGAAAGTTTTCATTAAATATAAATTCTCGAGTTTCTTTTTTATCAATTACATTAGAATAAATTTCAGAGAAATTTCTCGATTCAACTGTTTCTCTATTTATACCATATGACGATATCAATCTTAATTTTTTATTTTCCAGTACATATAGCAAACCAAAAGAACATTTTGTTGCATTTATAATTTTTTCGAGTGCTGCTTCCGAAACTTCTTTAAGTGTAGGATTTTGATTAACAAGCTTAATAAAATCAATGTATTGTTGTTCCAGTTCTTCTTTCTTCTGAATAACATCAAGCATTCTATTAAATGCATGACCAAGTTTGCCAATTTCATCTTTTATAATTACAGTTACACGATGGTTTAAATTGCCTCTGGCTGTAATTTCGGTGGCTTCGCTTAAAAGTGTAATTTGTTTTCTGAACTTATATGTAAACACCAGAACAAATAAAAATGTAAGCGTAGAAATTGCTATAACTATTAGAATAATTACATTTCTTAAAACCAATCTAAAACTTGCTGCTTCTTCATAAGAAGAAAAGATTATAAAATTAAACTTCCCGCCGGGTGTAAGTATTTGTTTTGGTGTATAAAGAGCTGCATAATAATCAGCACTTTCAAGCTGGTCATAATAAAGATCGTAACTATTCTTAAATTTTAGGTTTTGTATCGATTTATTAATTACTGGAATTAATATTTTATTTTTATCTGAATTTGAAAATTCATAGAGCTCATTATTAATTACAAGTGCAATATCAACTCTTGTTTTTTCTGCAATTTTATTCAAGAAGTCATAATTAATAGCTTTACCATAATAAAGAATATCATTTTTATATGGTGTATAGAATAACATTACATTTGGATTATCAACAAAAAATTTTTTAAATGATCGAGTAGCTATATTCAAATTCGAGTTTTTGTTTTTGAACAGGTTATTAACATTAATTAAAGAATCGTTTTCAAGTGTAAAAATGAAATCGATACTGGTTGAATCGAGATTTATATTTTTAGTATCTGTTAAGTTTGGTAATATTTTTCTGAAGTCGTATTGAATTTGTTCAACTGAATTCTGGAAAGCAAAAATAAAATCGTTTGTAGAGGTTAAGATTGATTGTGATTGATATCTTTGTAATAATCTATTGGTAAGTGAATAATATATTATAGCCGAAGCTGTTGATGTAATTACAACAATGACAAAAGCAAATAATATTAGTTTCGCATTCAGTTTCATATTTTCTTAAATTCATGCTAAAAGCTTTATAATTCTACAAAAACAATTAAATTATTTTTTAGGGTCATCACTTTTTATATTAGATTCCTGTTTATAGTTTTCCATTGCTTCTTTATTTTTTAATAATTCATCTTTCAAAACACCACGTTCTCTTTTTGTTGAGATTCTTTCTTTAAGTGGTGGTAGAATTTCTGCTTTAATCAGTATAATGATTTCTTTAGTTGTTACAGTTTTTTGGTCGTAACCAAAGATATATTTTAATCCAAAAACCCACCAGGGCAAATCTTTAAGAATTGGAACACCACGTCTATCAACGCTTTCTTCGTTAAGGAATAAGCCACCGATAGCAGTTTCTTCACCGTCAAGCAAAAGAACATTTGTTTCGGCTGCAGTTTTTCTAATTTCAGTAGTAATTGTTCCGGGTATTGCAGAGCTTCTTTCTACTTTAAGCTTCATATAAACATAATCAATTCCTTCTTCTGTATAGATGTATGGAGTTACTTCTATGATTGTTCCTGTTGAATAAAATCTATCAATTAAATTTCCAGCGAAATCTCTTTCTTTGATTGAAATATCCGAACCAACCTGTGTTCTTCCTTTAACTCCATTAACAGTACTTATTGTTGGTCTTGATATAATTTTACCAAGATTTTGTGATTCAAAAAATCTAAATAGAGAAGTAGCAGAACCATCAAATTTGCCCATAGAAAATTCGGATTGAGTTTCTACACTAAATTCTGGTGGTTTTTGTTGAACTTGAGTAGTAGTTCCAGTTTGTTGTTGAACTTGCTCTTGAACAGTAACTAATTTTCCACCTATAGAAAGTCCACTGCGTGATAGTAAAAATTCCCAGTTTATACCGCGTTCACGCATTTCTGCTACATTGGCTTCAAATAGAACAGCAGATATACGAACTTCGCGTTCGTCAACTGGAGCATAAACATCTTTTGCAAGTTGTGCTTTTGGTTCTTCTTTTTTCTTTACAATTATTGTTGATTCAGTTTCTTCTAATGTTAGATTATTATATTGAACAATGATAAACAAAGCCTTTTTATAATGAATTTTATCTAACTCAACTCCAATTGGAGTTGTCAAATTCACAGTTGAAACTATTTTTTTACCGCTAACCTTCTGGCTAACTGCACTAAGCACTTCAATTGCTTGATTGAAGGGAATGTTTTCTGAAAGTGTTACAAGTTCTTCTGGATTAACATATCCTTTCAATTTTTGTTGAAGGTCTATTTGAGCATTTAAATGCAAGCATTGAATTAGCAATATCAAAAGTATAAATGATCTTTTCATTTTATTTACTCTTCTTAATTTCTTTGTCGAGTTTTAAAGTTACAGTTTCAATAATTCCACCTTTATTAAGAACAAAGCTTACTTCGTTTTTATCATAATTAATGTTAGTTAAATAACCGAGATAAACTTTATCTCCTTCCCACAAGAGAAACGTATTCCCACTTGCATCAGAAAGAAATGCACCTTCTGGAATCAATGCCAGTAATTTAGCATTCTGAACATCGAGCAAACCTTCTGTGTTTGGTGGAATTTCATTACGTATTAATGGATAGAAAATATCGTAAGCAGGATTTGGTATCAATCTATTTTCAACAAAATCTTTTACATAAAAACGATCATCATTAGAAAAATAAACATCGACTTTGAACTTAAATGTAACAAGATAGTGTGGTATTCCATCTTCGTCTACTTTTACATTGTTGCTCATCTCTACATTAGAAATTTTTTTGAGCATTTTACTTTCTTCTATTGCATAGATAAGTGTATTCAAATCATTATATTCTGCTGTTCCACTTAGTATATATCGATAAATACTTAGTGGATTGCCCTGCACGGTTGTTTCATATTCAATATTTACAAACGAGTATGGAGAAAAAGAATAACTAATTTCATTAATGAAGTTGTAAAAATCCGATTGTGAAAGATTGTAAGGCACATTATATTTTCTATTAGCAAGAATTGAATCGAGCTGAGCAACTCTTTTTCGCAGTAAAGCAAGTTGTTCTGTTAAGGTTTCTGGATCCAGCTGGTAGAGAGTTAATTCTTTAATTTTTTTCTCTTTATCAGAAATTTTATTTTTCAAATAAACATAATTAAACAATCCACCAACGAGCAATATTAACAACAGAATAACTGCAATAATAATTGTATTTTTTACTTTACTATTCATTGTGTTTTTGGAGTCTCTTCTTCCAGTTTAAAATTAATTACAAAAGAGAAAGCATTTTTTTCCCGTATAGTTTCAAAGTTAATGTTTTTAATAATAGCAGAAGGATATAATTCTGAAAATTCTGTTAAAACACTTCTTGAAAGAGAATAACCAGTTATTTTAATTTCGTTTGGAGATGCCATTTCAAGACGACTGATCCAGAAGTTTCTTCTTCTTTCAATGAAGTCAGATATTTTATTTAAATTTTTATTCCATATACCTGCACCAGCCGAAGCAGAATCTAAGATTGCCTGTGTTGCATCAAAATTTCTTATTCGATTATCTAAAGGAGTAATTTCCTGTAATAGTGCCTGATTCTGAAGCTGAAGCATATTTAATCTTTCTATCTCTAAATCCAGCTCTTTCATTTGTTCATAGCTCGAAAGGATTTTAAATGTGAAAAAGAATGTTGCCCCAAAAAGTAATGGAAGCATTGCATAACTATGCCATCCAAACTGGAAGAATTTTTGTCTCTCCTGAATATATTTTGGCAGGAAATTAATCCCCGTATAAGTCTTATCAAGTTCGTCAAAGTACTCAACACCAACAGATAATGGAATTGCATAGAGAGCTAAGTTATTAATTTCTGGTTCTGTTAAGGAAGAAGTATCCAGACCTTCAAATTTCAATTCAAATACATTTGCTTCTGGAAATGTTCCATAAAATGATAATATTAAATTTTCAGAACGATCTTCTCCACAAAGAATTATATTATCCAATTTTGGGATAGCACCATTTTCCATTTCAAGTAGAATCTTAGAAAAATAAACATCGTATGTGTGAAGATTTTTTGTACCAATATCGAGTGTTGCTCCAATGTGCTTGAGTTTTTGACCTTCTAAGAAAATTAACTTACTATATTCTTTACCAATGTGAATAATAAGCGTGTTATCTTCTGGAAAGAATTTATGAGTTTTACCAACATAATATGCAAGAGCAAGTTCTGCAGGTTTAACAGTTGGTATTTTTAAATATCTTCTTTTATTATAACTTGCAAGTAAATCAACAATAGAAGCTCCTGCAATATCTCCTTCAATAAAAACACTTAATAATGTATTTTCATTAAACTCAATGAAATCAATTAAGTCAAGTGGAACAGTAATCCCTTTGGTGTTCTGAATATCTGATACTATTGCCTGAAGTAATTTCTTCTTATTTTCTTCTTTAGGTCCTTCATATAAATGATAATTTACTATTGGTTCGCCAACTATAGGAATAAACTGAAGAGATTTTATATTTAATCCTGATAGTGAAGTTTGAAGCTGACTGATATCTGAAGAATCCCCCATCTCTGCTGCTCCAGAATCAATCTTCTCTATGCTATCAAAAGAAATTTCATCAGAAGTATCAATATTTCCAAGATCAGACAAATCTTCGTGTTTTGATTTTGTTTGAAGCACAGATGGCATGGTAAGCGAAATAACACGATTAATTGTTACAGCTTCCCCATTTTTTGACATTACAACCAGCTTAACGTCTATACCTTCGTTATATAAACAGACTACCTGTTTCATATTACACTGCTTTTAATAATTGCATAATACGAGTTTTATTATTGGCATAAGCAATTGCATTTTCCTTCGAAATTTTCTTTTCCATATAAAGACGCAACAAATCTTGTTCCATTGTAATCATGCCCTGTGGTCCACCTTGATTAATCATCATATAAATTTCACTCGTGTTATTGTTTTTAATAGCAGCACGAACACTTGGCGTTACAATTAAAACTTCTTTTGCTAAAACTCTTTTGCCATCAAGACTTGGAACAAGTTTTTGAGATACTACTGAAATTAAAACATCTGCCAATCTATTTCTTACTCTTTCCTGTTCAACTGGATGAACTTCAGCAATTATACGATCAATTGACTCTACAGCCGAAGATGTATGCAATGTAGAAAATACTTTATGACCTGTATCTGTTACCTCTAAAGCTGCCATAATTGTATCGGGGTCTCTCATTTCTCCAATAACAATTATATCTGGATCCTGACGCAACGATTGTATTACTCCATCTTTAAATGATAATACATCTCGTCCTACTTCTCTGTGTTTTATTATAGAAACTTTTGATGTATGAACATATTCAACTGGAGAAGCAATTATAACTATATGACATGGATCAAATTGATTATGGTAATCAATAATAGCATCCAATGTTGTGGATTTACCAGAACCAGTTATTCCTGTAACCAGCGAAAGACCAAACTTAATGTAATTATGGCTCATTGTTTTAATAGCGAGTGGATGAAATTCAAGAGATTCTAAAGGTCTAATTTTAGCTTGAATTGCTCTCATATTTAAGGCAAGAGTATCAAGATCGAAGTAAGCATCTGCACGAAATCTTACATTTGTATTTTGTTTATCATAAAAAAAAGTATAACTGAAATCGAGATTTCTTTGTTCAAGCAAATAATTTCTTTGATTCTTATTTAATAAAGATAAGATAAGTACAGCAGCCTGGTCGGGTGTCATTGTAGGCAAATCTTTTACACGCTCTTTTTTTCCAAAAATTCTAAACCATACATAACCCTGAGTACCAAATCCACCTATTTCAACATCAGAAGCCTGTCGTTCTATCATTAAACTCAAAATGTGATTTGCAAATTGAATTATTAATAATTTTTGATCGTCTGGTATGCTCTCAATATGGTCAGCAATAAATTTTACCCGTTCAGGTCCAAAAACCGTAGCAGGAATTTTATTTGCAAAATTTGCAAGTATTTGTTTTGCTTCTTCAATCATAAATCAGGAAAAACTCGCTTTTTATATTAAAAATAAATGCAAAATTTTTATTTAACTTAATTTAAATGAAGTTAATATCAAAGAATTATTTTACTAATGACAAATTTATTATCGAACAACTTTCTGAATTTGTTAAACTATCAATCTTCCATTGTTGCACCAATAACTTCCTGAATTGAAGTCAAACCAAGTTTTACTTTTTCAAAACCAGATTCACGAAGACTGATAGTTCCATCTTTTCTTGCCTGTTCACGAATTGCTTCTTCATCAACTTCTTCGCCAGAGCGAACAATTATTCTTCTAATTTCTTTTGTGAAATAAAGAGCTTCGTGAATTGCCATTCTTCCTTTATAACCAGTATTATTACACTTATCACATCCAACTGCTTCATAAATTTCATAACCAAGCCAGTCTTGCGGATTTAAACCTGCACTTTTTACATGTTCTTCAATGTTTGTTACTTTTCTTTTACAATGTTCACACAGTTTTCTGATTAATCGTTGAGCAACAATAATATTAATTGCATATGCAATTAAGAAAGGTTCTATTCCCATTTTATAAAGTCGTGCAACAGCACTTGGAGCATCATTTGTGTGAAGTGTTGAAAAAGTCAGGTGACCTGTATTTGCAAGTTTTATAGCAGTTTCTGCAGTTTCTTTATCACGCATTTCTCCTACAAGAACAATATCGGGATCGTGACGAAGTATTGATCTTATTGCCTGTTCAAAATTCATTTTGTGACCAATCTTAAGCTGTCTTGCCCCTTCAATAACATATTCAACTGGATCTTCTACAGTGAGAACATTTTTAGTTGGATTAATAACCTGATACAATGCTGCTATTAGTGTTGTAGATTTTCCACTTCCTGTAGGACCTGTTAAAATTATCATTCCCTGTGGTTGATTTATTGCTTTTACAAATGCTTGATGTGCATAGCCTGTCAATCCAAGTTTATTTAAATCTTTTATAACTTTTCTATCATCAAGTATTCTTATTACAATGCTTTCAAATTTATTTTTTAACTCTGTTCCAACTATTGGAAGAACAGAAACTCTGAAACGAATTATATGTCCATCAATTTCTCTTTGCATAAAACCATCCTGAGCTTTTTCTCTTTCAAAACGATCGAGACCTTTAGAACGATCTTTAACAACAGCCATAATTGCTTCGGGCATTGTATTTTCCTGAACATGCCATAATTGAAGTTTTCCATCAATTCTAAAATGTATTTCAGTTCGCATTGCTCCTTTAGGAATAATATGAATATCACTCACACCTTTTCGAACACCTTCAACCAATGCAGCTTCGATTAAATTAATTAATGCACTTTTATTTATTTCGGCATCTAATTCTTCTTCGTCTATTGTTTCTTCCTGAACAACGTGAAGTTCTTCGCCTGCTTCCTCAATCATTTTAAGATATACATTTTCGGAAGCAATGATCATATTGATAAGTTTATCATAATCTTTTTTTCTTAAATAATTTATTTCATACTTCTTAACATTCAGTGCATAAGCAACTTTTGCAATTGCCCTATCGGTTGGATCAACAGCAGCAAGAATAAGTTTATCTTTAACCTTCTCATCATATTTGAAAGGAATAATCCGATGTTCAAGAAGCATTTGTTTAACTTCTTGCGGTTGCCTGTTAATAAAATTTTTTATTTCATTAATTCTTTCCTCGGGAAGTTCTTCTGGTCGAATGTTTAATTCTTTAAATGCATAAAGAATGGCTACTTCTCTAAAAATTACATCGTGTTCAAATCCAAATTCTTCCACAAGAATTTGTGCAAGATTACGCTTTTTATTTGTCTGATCTGCTTCTTTTACTTTTAATGCCTGTTCCAAAATTTTTGAATCGATAATTCCCTTTTTTAATAATAGATATCCAATTTTATCCGCCATTTCCAATTGGGCATCTAACATAACCTTTCCCCTTCTTTAATATTTTATATTATCAACACATTATTGTGCTAATGGTGATTTTGGACTTATAGTTGCTGTCTCAGCAGATATTAATGTCAAGCCTATCATAACTATCATTATTACCATAGCAATAGCAAGTTGAATCATTTCAATTATATTTTTTAATCTGAATACGGTTTCGCTTTCATAATAATTAGCAAGTTGAAGAGCAGTATTTTTAATAGTTCCAGTTTCTTCGCCAGAATGGAATCTCGATAATGCTGTTTCTGTAAATACTCCACTTGCCTGAAAGGCATCTGTTATACCCATTCCTCTTTTAATCATTAAAGGTATAGCAACGTTTTTTATTTGATTTTCAAAGTAACTATTTCCCGTTGCTTCTGCTGCAATTCTAATAGGATCAATACTTTCTGCCGAACCAGTATAAAGTGTATAAAACACACGACAGAATACTTCAATAGAAGTTTTGTGAATAAGATTCCCGATAATTGGTATTTTATACATCAGTCTATCAACTATCAATTTCCCTTTTTTGGTTTTTGCAAATTGAAAAAGAATAATAGGTGGTAATATTATTGCAAGTGTAACCCATAAAATATTACCAATTAGAAAATCACTAATTTTTAATGTTGCAGCAGTTAGTGGTGGCAAATCAATTTTAAATTTCACAAATAATTTGGCTGTTTCTGGAAAGATGTAACCAACATAAAATATTACAGCAAGAAATAGAACAAACAATGTAACCAGCGGTGTAATTAATGCACTTCTTAAATTCTTTTTAAATTCCTGTTGACGTTCAAGAAATTTTGCTGTGGCTTTATAAATTTCTGCCATATTACCACTTTTAGATGCAAGACCAAGCATATAGGCAGTAAACTTTCCAAACACAGATTGATATCTAAGAAAAGTAGTTTCGCTATCAGCCCCTTTTTTAAGTTCGTTGTTAATTTGCCTTAAAGTTTCACGGAGTGTTTTATTCTGTATATCATTTATTAAAAGAGTTAGAATCTCGCTGTACGGTAATTTTTGATCTAAAAGTTCTGCACTAATTTTTACATAAGAAACAATATCCTGTTGTGGTGGTTTGAAATTAAATTCAAAATATTTTTTGTTGACGGATATAACCTCATAACCAAGTTTTCGCAATGCATTTACAACTTCTTCTTTACTAAATGCTCTTTGTTCTCCTACAATTGGTTTTTCGTTGCCTCTTCTAATTTTATAAATGTATGTGCTTTTTTTCTGAATGGAATGAATTTTTAAGTTATTTTTTTGAGCAAGTTTATGAATTTTCTTTTTTGCTTCTCCATAAGTAGGCTCTGTAAGTGTTCCACTTATTGCCTGTCCTGTAGGTCTTATTGCATTAAATCTTACTTCTATCATTTTTTCCCTCTATTTATCAAATCTTCCACTTAAAATCCTTTATTAAATTAAGAAAATATTATTAAAATAAATAGATTAACTAAATATCTGTTTATTATAATCGACAAATTACTTCAAATATTAAACCATTACATAAAATAGGTAAGAAATTATTTGCGTGAAGATATTAAATATAAAAACCCTTTCAGCCATGTTTTGAAAATAAAAATGGTTTTTTAAAATGAAATTGTGTGTTACTAAAATCGATTTGCATTAATTGAAGAAATAACTAATCTAAAACTTTATCCTAAGTTATAAGTCCAATGAAAAGAAAAAAGGCCGCCATTTTCAGGCAGCCTGTAAAATCATTTTTAATTATTATTTAATTATTAATAGTTGTAGATGTTATCCTTGTAGGACCAACTACCATAGTTACCCTAACTGGATTTGAACCATCGTTGCCTGTTTCGTTACCAACTCCAACCAATGTAACAGATTGTGCCCCTACTGTAGCGGTATAGACACCATTACCAGTAGTATCAAGTTGAGCAGGAATTGTCCAACCCGTAAATGCATTTCCACCACCACCTAAAGCAGTTGGTTTTCTATAATATTGTTGAGCTAACGAAGCCAGGTTTGTTAAATCTGCTATAACAGCATCTCTATTGGCTTGAGTACTGCTTGCTGTAAATACGTTAATACCAACTACTACAGCAATGCCAACGATTATAACGCCAAGAACGATAAGTAATAATTGTTGTTGACCCATAACTTACTCCTTGTAATTTGTTTTTGATTAGTTAATTAGAGTATAAAATCAATAAAAACATTAGTTTCCTTTTCAGCTTGCTGTTTTCAGAATGATATTGAGTGTTGTTTTATCATTCTAAATCTTCAATTTTGATAAATCATTAACTAAAAGAACATTAGTTTATAATAGTAACTTTATATGTTGTTGCTTTAACAGTAATTTTAACCTTTATTGAGTCATCACTCGTAACAACTTCATTTCCCGTGCCAAGAATAACCAGGCTATCTCTACTTATACTTTCTTTTTTATAATTTCCGTTAGCAGTAACTCTAAGTTCAGAAGGAATATCCCATCCAAGAAAAGATCTTTCACCACCACCAAGTGCTTTTGGGCTCAAATAATATTTTTGAGCCATAGCAGCTAAATTCACAAGTTCATTGGTTACATTATTTCTTTTTGCTTCAATTGCATTTGCCCTGAATAAGTTTATTCCCATAAAAATTGCAATTCCTACAATTATTATTCCTAATAAAATCAATAATAACTGTTGTTGTCCCACAACCACTCCATAAAATCAAGTTGTAAAATTTTCCACCTGAATTTCAATAGAAAACTTATTGAAGCTACTCAAATCTTGAACCAATCATACAGGAAAAACCAAATGCTTTTATTTTGCTTTATAATATAAGAAAGGAAATAATTAAAGCAAATGATTTTTGATAAACCAGCCCTCGTTTGTAAAATTTACATGTAATCTTGGGCTACTCCAATTTTTTTTTGATAAATAAAATTAATCCACAAAATAATTTTTAAATAAAATCTTAATCGCCAACTTGTTCAATTGACTTTCCTTTACACTTATATTTTTAGTTTTTCCCTTATATCAGGTGGAATTGCATCTTTGTGAACCATTATAGCTATCACTTTTAATCTTGCATAAGACTCTGACATATACCAGTAGCCATCATACTTTTTATTTTTTGTTCCCCATGAGTTTTTTGTGTAATAATATTTTGTTCCATTTTGATCTTTTGCCAGTCCTACAACATGCATTAAATGGTCATCTGTAGTAGTTTGATTATCAAAAGTTTCCTGACGCATCTCTTGTGTAACAAATTTTTCCTTTACTGGTGAATCATTCTTAACATTATCTTCTTTATCATCTTCTTCATCTGTCGAATCAACTGGAATAATTGCAATACATTTTTTCCTGTCAAAAGTTTTTTCGCTTACATCACCATCCCATGCAATCGAGTATCCATGCTCAAGTGCATAATCCATTACTCTCATCAAATCATCTATTGGAACATTGTAATATAAATCTTTACTCCAGTTATCTGGAATTTCAAGCTCAAATTTTGTATAAAATGGATGATGTGTAAACGAAGTTAATTCCACATAATCATCTGGATTAAAACCAAGAGAATCCACAAAACTCTTTGGTGTATATAATTTACCATTGTAATAAAATTCTTTTGGTGGAACACCGAGATAAATATCAAGTGTTGATTCAACAACTTTTTGCCATACGGGAGTAATTTTTCCACCACGTTTCTTTGCTACTGCATCAACAATTGATTTTAGTACGGCATCCATTTCTCCATGATTATGTTTATCTTCATTTATGTTCATTCCCTTATAAATTTCTTCAGGTACAAATCCATATTCTCTTATTACATTCATAACATCATGTGCCTGTCCCCCCATCCCAAAATTAGTTAATCCATTATATCGAATATAATTTTGAGCTTTCTTAGGATAAGTAAATCTAACATTCCACATTGGCGAAAGAATATGTTCTCCTTTCCCCATTCTTATTAATTCAGTTTCAATAAAAGAAGTTGTAGCAAACGACCAGCAAGTTCCAGTTTTTGCCTGATCTTTGACTGGCGTGGTCTTCACCTGATAAATCATTGTGAATTGATATTGTTCTTTCTTCTCTTTCTTCTTTTTATCCTGTGCAAATAAAATTAACGGGATAATCAAAAATAATATGAGTACTTTGTTTGCCGAAAATCTTTTCATAAATATTTCCTTTATTAATAATTAACTAAAGAAAATTAATGATTGATTTTAAAATTATCTAAACATAATTTCACTTTAGAATAAAATTATTTAGGAATTAGAAATGAAATTTATTACTCGTCTGTTTATTAGTTTCCTGTTATTAAGCTCATTGCTGTTAGCTCAGAATAAGTTTGGGATTGTAATACATGGTGGTGCTGGAGTAATAAAAAATTTACCGCCCGAAATAGAAAAAGAATATATTTCAAAATTATCAGAAGCACTCGAAGCAGGATATAAAATTCTACAAAATGATGGCTCTTCTTTAGATGCAATAACTGCTGCAATTAATATACTTGAAGATTCACCATTATTTAATGCAGGAAAAGGTGCTGTTCTAACAGAAAATGGAATAGCAGAACTCGATGCATCAATAATGGATGGTAAAACATTAAAAGCTGGAGCAGTTGCAGGTGTACACCATGTAAAAAATCCAATTAATCTTGCAAGATTAATAATGGAAAAATCTCCCCATGTTATGATGATTGGAAAAGGAGCCGAAGAATTTGGAAAACTATTCAATATCGAACTTGTAGATTCTACATATTTCATCACAAAAGAAAGATGGAACCAGTATTTAAAGTTGAAAGACACATTAGAAAAACATGGAACGGTAGGTGCAGTTGCTCTTGATAAATCCGGAAATCTTGCAGCAGGCACTTCTACTGGAGGTATGATAATGAAAAAATTTGGAAGAGTTGGTGATTCTCCAATAATTGGTGCAGGTACTTATGCAAATAATAATACGTGTGCAGTCTCTGGCACTGGACACGGCGAATATTTTATTCGACTCTGTATTGCTAAAGATATTTCTTCTCTTATGGAATATAAAAATCTATCATTAGAAGAAGCTGCAAATCAGGTTATTAACAAATTAACTAATCTCGGTGGAACTGGAGGCGTTATTGCAATTGATCGATACGGTAATATTGCAATGCCATTTAACACAGATGGTATGTTTAGAGGATATTATTTAAGTGATGGTAATAAAATTATTAAAATCTATAAAGAATAGACTTACTTCTACAATCAGGCTTTGAAATTGTAATTTCTGTTTTATTTAAATCATTGCTAATAATTTAAATCTCCAAAAAATTACATGGAGGGGAAGGATGGAGCCTTTATATCCTATTAATTTTCTTGCAATATTTGTGTGTGCATTAATAGCAATGGGACTCGATTTTCTTTACTACAGTCCTATTTTATTAGGTAAACTCTGGATTACCTCTGATGAAAAATCAGATGAAACTGAACAAAATAATTTTGTCAAAATAAAATTATGTATGATAAATTTCTTTTCTCAATTTGTGATGGCATACATACTTGCCAGATTAATGAGTTATATTGGGGCTTCAACTCCTCAAGAAGGGATTAGACTCGCATTTATGATGTGGATTGGATTCATTGCAACAAGTTTAACGATGTCATACGTTAGTGAAGGTAAAAAGTTCACACAATTTTTAATTGATGGTGGATTCCATTTCATCGTTCTATTAATTTTTGGAATCATACTTGGTGCCTGGCATTAATAAACAAATAAAACAATTATATGAAAATAGACTTAATCGTTTTTGACCTTGATGGAACTTTAATAAGTTCGCACGAAACTATTTATAAAGCAACAATCAACACTCTCGAAAAACTAAAAATTGAGAATAAGCTTATCGAAGAAAAATTTTACAAAAGAATCGGCTTACATTTTGAAGATATTTTTAATGAGTTTGATATGAACGTACCGGATTTCAAACAATTTATTGATATCTACAAATCAATTTATTTCGATTATATTGATTCATCATTTTTATACGAAGGTGTAAATGAAACATTAAATAAATTAAAAGCTCTTGAAATCAAAATAGCATTATTAACAACAAAATCTCAAGAACAGGCTGAATTAATTCTTGAACATTTTAAAATAAAAAACAAATTTGATTATATTATGGGAAGGCGACCTGGTATTCAACATAAACCTTCTCCAGAACCTTTACTTTACATATGCAATGAAATGAAAATGAATACTCAAAATACTTTAATGGTAGGAGATTCGGAATTAGATGTAATGTGTGGCAAAAGTGCAAACTCTTTAACATGTGCAGTTACTTATGGATACAGAAAAAAAGAAGATTTAATAAAAACAAAACCCGATTTTATTATAGATAACCTGTTTAAACTGATTAGTATTGTAAATGGTAGAGTATGATAAATGATTGGAGGGATTTATGGAAAAAGGAAAAATTACTGTAAGTGTTGTAAATGGAATTGCAACAGTTAATTTTTATCATCCTAAAAGCAACATATTACCCAGTCCACTTCTTAAAGAACTTACTGATGCAATAAACAATCTGGCAAATAATAAATCTGCAAATGTTATAATAATAAGAAGTGAAGGGAATAAAACATTTTGCGCCGGTGCATCATTCGACGAACTTTTAGCTATTAAAGATTACAAAAGTGGAAAAGAATTTTTTATGGGCTTTGCAAGACTATTTAATGCAATGAGAAAATGTCCAAAATTTATCATTGCTCGTGTACATGGTAAAGCTGTGGGCGGGGGAGTTGGAATAGCAGCCTCTGCAGATTATACACTGGCCTCAAGCGAAGCTTCTGTTAGATTAAGTGAAATACTCCTGGGAATTGGACCTTTTGTTGTTGGTCCTGCAATCGAAAGAAAAATCGGGAAGACAGCATTCATTACAATGTCTATTGATGCTGAATGGCACGATGCATTCTGGGCTAAACAAAATGGTTTATATACAAAAGTTTTCGCAAACAATCACGAACTTGACGAAGCTGTCTCTTCTCTTGCAAAAAAATTAGCAAGCTATAACCCCGAAGCAATTGAACAAATGAAAAAGGTCTTCTGGAAAGGTACTGAAGATTGGGAAGAGTTACTCGAAGAACGAGCTGAAATTAGTGGTAGATTAGTTGTTTCTGAATTCACAAAAAATTATATAAAAGCTTTCAAAGGGAAATTATGAAAACTATCTTTTTAAGATTTTATGAAGAACTAAATGATTTCCTTCCTGCAGAAAAAAGAAAAAGATTATTTGAGCATAAATTCTGGGGACAACCATCAATTAAAGATGTAATTGAATCACTTGGTGTTCCTCATACCGAAGTCGATTTAATTTTAGTTAACGGCGAATCTGTTAGCTTTAATTATCTTGTTAAAGATAATGACCATATCTCTGTTTATCCAGAATTTGAAACCTTCGATATTAGCAATCTCCAGAAATTAAGAAAAACCTCACTTCGTAAACCTAAATTTATTTGTGATGTTCATCTCGGAAAACTTGCAAGAAATTTAAGAATGTTCGGCTTTGATGTTTATTATGAAAATAATTTGAATGACGAAAAAATTGTTGAAATCTCATTAAAAGAAAAAAGAACTATTCTTACCAGAGATCTCGGAATACTTAAAAGAAGTAATGTTATACGTGGTTACTTTGTTCGCAGTGAAAATCCGCAAGAACAAATAATTGAGATAATAAACAGATTCCACTTAACCAATCAAATAAAACCATTTACATTATGCCTTGAATGCGGGAGTAAATTAAAACGAATATCAAAAAAAGAAATTATTCATCTTATTCCGGAAAAAGTAAAGAAAACACAAAACAGATATTTCATTTGTACACAATGCAAAAAAATATACTGGCGTGGTATTCATTTCGAGAAGATGAATGCAACTGTCAAAAAAATCAAATCGTTATTAGTATAAAAACAACTGATGAAAAAAATTTCAGGATCTTTAAAACAAGAATTATAACCAATAATGTAAAATTAATTATAGAACAGCTATGAATTATACTTTATCAGAAATCTATATTTATCCAATAAAATCACTTGGTGGAATAAAATTACAAAAAGCTATTGTTGAAGAAAAAGGCTTAAAATACGATAGAAGATTTATGCTTGTAGATTCAAATAAAATATTTATGACACAAAGGAAATTTCCAGAAATGGCATTGCTAAAAACAAAAATTGATAACGATATTCTTACAGTTGTTGATTCAAGAAATAATAATTCAGTAAAAATAAATTTAAGAAAAATAGAAAAAGATTCCAGATTATATGAAGACCTGGAAGTTGAAATATGGGATGATAAAATCAGGGCAAAAAAAATATCTAATGAATTAGATAAATTCTTTTCAGATTCACTTGGAATAAGTTGTTCACTTGTTTATATGCCAGAAAGTTCTATCAGAATAGTTGATCCACAAAAAAAATATGTCATAGAAGAATATTCAGTTAGTTTTGCAGATGCATTTCCATTTCTTATTATTGGAGAAGAATCTTTAAGTAATTTAAATACTCGTTTGAAGCAAAAACTCCCAATGAATAGATTCAGACCAAATTTTGTTTTCTCTGGCGGTAAACCATTCGATGAAGACAGATGGAAAAGTTTTAAGATTGGGAATATTACTTTTTATGCTGTTAAACCCTGTGCAAGATGTGTAATAACAACTATTGATCAGAATACTGCAACAAAATCAGATGAACCATTAAGAACATTATCATCATTCAGAAAGTTTGATAATAAAATTTTATTTGGTCAGAATCTTGTTCATCAAGGAACAGGAGAAATTATGGCTAACAGTGAATTACAAGTTATAGAGTGGAAATAAATTGTGAGCTTTATTATGATAAAAATTAAATCGTTCCTTCGCACAACTTTTTTTGGTGGATTTCTTGTTGTCCTTCCAATAATAGTTTCTATTTTAGTTCTTATATGGCTTTTCGAATTCCTAACCGACAAAATTAGACCCATCACAATAATTCTTATTCAAACAACAAGATTGAATGAGTTAATTGCATCCATTCTTTCAATTGTTATAATTCTGCTAATATTTTTTATTGTTGGATTATTAGTTCAGACCCGTGCTGGAAAAATTATAATTCATATGATCGAAGAAGGATTATTAAAAAGAATTCCTTTTTATAAAATTATTAAAGATACAACCGTTCAACTTTTTGGTGGCGAAAAATTAATATTCAAGTATGCTGCATTGGTAAAACCATTTTCAAACGATACAATGATCTTAGGATTTGTTACAGATGAAAGTTCAAATGGCTATGTTACGGTTTTCATACCATCTGCTCCAGCACCTACCGGTGGATATATATACACCTTAAAAAAAGAAAACATCATAAAACTTGATTATCCAGTCGAACAAATGATGAAAGTTGTTTTAAGTCTTGGTGCAGGTTCAAGAGAGTTTCTATCAAAATTATAATTGTCTAACTATAATAAAACCATCTTCTTAATGAAAATAAATCCACAATAAGTTAAGTTACGGCTAAAAATTTTTTATTTATGAAAAATATTCTCTTATTATTATCAATAACACTTGGGATTCTATTCCCATACGGGCATAGCTATCGCTTTTTAATCAGATACTTTTTAATGATTCTTTTATTTTTTTCTTTTCTCGATATTAAAGTGAACAAAGAAATAATAACAAGAAAACACTTTGTAATTTTATTTACAACAATTTTAATATCACTTTTATTTTACTTTGTATTTAATTTATTCGATAACTCATTAGCACGAACTTCTTTTATTACTGCGATTGCCCCCACAGCAATTGCTGCTCCTGTAATTATAAGTTTACGAAAAGGGAAAGTTGAATTTGTTTTTTTCTCTTTATTATTAAACAATGTTGTGATAACTCTATTAATCCCTTTTCTTATACCACTATTGATGAATAGCAATGCTAATATTTCCATTGGAAAAATATTTACTCCAGTAATTATCACTCTATCAATTCCATTTTTATTGGCGAAAGCAACAAAAATATTATCTCACAGTATCTGGAAAAAATTAGTGGAATGGAAGGACATGTCTTATTACTTACTAATAATAAATGTCTACATTGCTACTTCTGATGCAACAAATTATATAAGAAATGAATTAACCGGAAAAATTGAAATAGTAATTTATATCGCATTGATTTCTGCAGCACTTTGTCTTTTATTTTTTTCAATAGGATGGTTAATTGGTGGAAAAGATTTTCGTGCCGAAGCAAGTCAATCGCTTGGACAAAAAAACAATGCATTTACGATCTGGATTTCTTTAACATTTCTTGAACCAATTACAGTACTTGGCCCTGTATTTTATGTGCTTTATCAAAACATATATATTTCATGGGTATTGTATAAACACAACAAGCAATATTCAGGAAAAATCAAAACCATAATCGATTAAATAAAATTAATTTATGGAACTCTTATTAAACTAATTATTGCTCTTTTCATTCTCTTTAGTTTGATTATTCTCTTTTACATCAACCAATCTACCACTCTTTTTCAAAATTTCTTTTAATAAAAATTCTATTTGTGCATTAATGCTTCTTAACTCGTCCGCAGCCCATTTTTCGAGTGCATTATAAATATTCTCATCTATTCTAAGAAGAAACTTTTTCTTTTCTGCCATATTATCTACTTCTTCGTTTTAAAATTATATAAAACAAGAGAGCTATCAACCACGGGTATTTATCAACAACTGGTGATTTTTTTAAAATCTGAATTTTTGCTGAAGGAAAAAATAAATCACTCTTTAATAAAATTAGTGTTTCATTAAAATTATCTTTTAGTTCATATTTCAAACCAAACAGATCATATTTAATAAATAACTGTTCACCACCAGGCAAAAATATTGTTCCCCATAAATTAAATAACTGACCTTTATAAGATGCAAAAGGTAACATGTTATTCGAATATTTAATATTTATTTCCCTTGACCATAAACTTGTTTTATAAAATTCAACATCATCTTTTGTAAATCCCTTAACTATTGCACGCATTGTAAAGGGATTTATTATTTCCATTTGACATAAAATTACATCATCAAACTTCAATTCATATAGTCTTTTTAAGAAATGCTTTTTCTTAAATATTAACTCTTTCCCAAGATATTCTGATATTGGTGTTTCCATTTTAAATACTCATTTATTGATAAAGAGTTCCAGTATTAATTACTGGCTGAGCTTGAACTTCTGATACGAGAGCCACCATTAAATTATTAACCATAGTAGCTTTTTTATCTTCATCCAATTTTACAATATTTTGATCACTCAGTGCTTTTAATGCCATTTCAACCATACCTACAGCACCTTCAACAATTTTTTGACGAGCAGCAACAACTGCCTGAGCCTGTTGTCTTCTTAACATTGCCTGAGCAATCTCTGGTGCATAAGCTAAATAACTGATTCTTGATTCAATCACTTCTACACCTGCAACATCAAGACGAGATTGAACTTCTTTCTTTAATTCTTCTGCAATTTCCTGTGGATTACCACGCAAAGAAAATTTTTCGTCTTCTGCTGAATCATAAGCATATTTTGTTGCTAATCCTCTAATTGCTGTTTCACTCTGGATTGCTACAAACTGTTCATAGTTCTGAACATCAAATATTGCTCTTGCAGTATCAACTACTCTCCAGACAATAACTGCAGCAATTTCAATTGGATTACCGTGTAAGTCATTCACCTTTATTTTTTCACTGTTAAAATTATGAATCCTCAAAGAGACACTTTTTTTAATTACAAATGGATTAACCCACCAGAATCCTGTGGTTCTTACTGTTCCTAAATATTTTCCAAAAAGAATTATTACTCTCGAATCGTTTGGCTGAACTGCAATAAAACCATTAAAACTGATTGAAATAAAACAGAACAACAATACTGAAATAATTAATAACGGTACTGAAATTGGTTCAATACTTTGCCTAAATAATAAATAATCTACAATTAAAAGGGCAATTATGACTAAAATCATTATAAACCCATTAATTTTTTTTGCTGATTTTTCTTGAATTGCATCCATATTTAACTCCTTTTTATTTTGGCTATCATAATGATATCATATTAATATCATTTTGTCAAGTCCATACTTAAATTTTTTTAAGATTATTTATTATTTATTGATTAATTTTTCAGCATAAAAACCAGGAAGCCGTATGAAGAAATTTTTATTACTCACATTATTATTTAGTTTAATTTTAGCCTGCCAGGAAAAATTAATTGAGAAAGGGAATCCAGAATATATCAAAGAGATTAAAAACTGGCACAAAAAAAGAATTGAAAATTTGAAAAAAGAAAATGGCTGGCTTAATCTTGTTGGTTTATACTGGTTAAAAGAAGGTGAAAATAGTTTTGGAAGTAACGAAGCAAATGATCTTATTTTTCCCAAAAAAGCTCCAGCTTTTATAGGAAAGTTTTTCTTGAAAGATTCTATTGTCCGTGTTGAAATAAATGAAAATGTTGATGTTTTCAGTGATGGTAAAAAAATAAAATCCCTCGAATTAAAAAACGATAAGGATGGAAATCCAACCATACTTCAACACGGTAGTTTAAGATGGTATATAATTAAAAGAGGGAATAAATATGGTGTTAGATTGCGTGATATAGAAAGTGAACTGGTAAAGAACTTTAAAGGAATTGAAACATTTCCTATTAATGAAGACTGGAAAATCGAAGCTAAATTTGAACCATACAATCCACCAAAGAAAATTTTTGTACCAAACATTATTGGAATGATTGAAGAAGAAAGCTCACCAGGTTCGTTAGTGTTTACAAAAGATGGTAAAACATTCAAATTAGATGTTCTTGACGAAGGAGATTCTTATTTTCTAATTTTTGCAGACGAAACAAGTGGAAAAGAAACTTATGGAGGTGGTAGATTTCTTTACATAAAAAAACCAGCTCCAAACGAAAAAATTTATATTGATTTTAATAAAGCTTATAATCCTCCCTGTGTATTTACAAAATATGCTACGTGTCCACTTCCACCACAACAAAATTATTTAAAACTCCGAATTACTGCTGGTGAGAAAAAATATGGTGATCATTAACAATTTACCAAATTTATTTTCTTCATAAAGACTAAATCAATTCTATGAAGAAAAAAAACTCAAATACATTTAACAAAGAATTCTTAAGCACCATATCTCATCAACTAAGAACTCCATTATCAACAATATTAAGTTCTGTTGATTTACTTGAATTGTACATAAAAAAGAAAAATGTTGGTAGACAGTTACAGGTTTTAAACAAAATTAAAAACTCTGTAATAAACTTAAGAAATGTAATCGATAACATAACCGTACTTTACAAAAACGAAACACAAAAACTGAATGTTAAGCGAATAGAGTTAAGAAAATTTATAAATGATTTAATTGAAGAAGTAATAGTCGAAGCAAAGGAAGATCATTATATAAATGTTAATATTGAAACGACTTCCAAATATATCCTTGCAGATGAATTTGTATTAAAACAAATATTAATGAATTTATTTCTTAATTCAATTAAATTTTCGCCAGATGGAGGACAAATTCTATTAACAATTAAAAAAGAAAACAACTTCTTAGTATTTTCAATAAGAGACGAAGGAATTGGAATTGATGAAAAAGAAATTAAAAATCTTTACAAACCTTTTTACAGAGCTAAAAATGCTGAGAATATACCTGGATTAGGTCTGGGTTTAGCTATTGTTTATAAATTAGTTAAATTGCACGAAGGAAAAATTAAGTGTTATAGCTCTCTTAACAAGGGAACAGAATTTCAAGTTTTTATACCTTTTAATCAAAATGAAAAAAGTACTAATAATAGAAGATAATCACGACCTTGCAGATAATATTTATTGGTTATTAAAAGAACGAGGATTTAAACCAATTGTTGCTTATAATGGAACTTCTGCTTTAAATCTTTTTCAGCAGGAGACACCAGATATAGTTTTGTGTGATATAATGTTATCTGATTTAAGTGGTTATAAAATTATCTCAGAAATAAAAAAAATAGAAAACTCAAAATTTCCAGTATTCATTTTCATTACTGCAAAATCTCAAAGAGATGAAATTAGAAAAGGAATGGAATTGGGTGCTGATGATTATATCACTAAACCATTTACTTATGAAGAATTAATCAAATCGATTAATACTCAAATAAAAAAAAGAGAAAGACTGGAATTACCACATAGTAAAAAAACTTTTCAAAAAGAAAGTGATGATGATATTAAAAAACTAAAATACAATGACTACTTCTTTATAAATGACAAAAAGAATCCTGGTTTCTATTCAGTTAGCAACATAATTTTTATTAAAAGCATTAAAGACTATACACAATTAATGCTCGTAGGTAACAAAAAATTTTTATTAAGAAAATCAATGCTTTACTGGGAAAATAAACTCCCCACAAATAAATTTGTAAGAGTGCATCGCCAAACAATTGTAAATCTTGACTTTATTGAAAGAATAGAAAAAGCAAGCAGTAACAGATTAATTATTAAATTAAAAAATACAACTGACATTCTTCATGTCAGCCAGAGATATAAAAAGAAACTAAATTCAATTCTTGCTTAAATCGCTCGTCTCATTATTTAATCGTTCGTCTATAATCCTTTAGCTTGCAGAAAATAAAAAATTAAGTTTCATATGCACCCTCTGTGAAAGTGGAATTGGAGCCAAAATCGTAGGTACTTAGACCTAACGATTCCAATTCCACTTATTATTAAACCATTTAATGAATAGCTAATTAAATATACATTAAATTGAATCTCCTCGAGGGGGCAATTAAAAGGGCAATATTATGAAAGTCTTCTCATGGAAAAGAGCAAAAAAAATTCATTAATCGAAACAAAAGGCACAATTCACGACGAAAACTTATTCCCTCATCGTCATGTCTCAAAAGAAAAGCTTTTTAAAATAATAGCAGAATTTTCTACAGACTGGATTTACTGGCTCGATCCTCATAATAAAATCACATATATGTCACCTTCCTGCAGATATATTACAGGGTACTCAAAAGAAGAATTTTTAAAAGATCGAAGTCTTTTAATTAAAATAGTAGATAAAACAGATTTAGAAAAATTTATTAATCATACACGTGAAATTTTAAAAGGGAAAATTTTCTGTTCATTCGAGTTTATGATTGTAACTAAAAATGGTGAAAAAAGATTTATCTCACATACCTGTCAAGCAGTTTATGATGATAACAATAAGTATATCGGTAGATATATCAGTAATAGAGACATTACTGAAATTAAAAATGCCTGGGAAAAACTTGATGAAAAAAACAAAATGTTAACAAATATTTATAATGATGCCTCAATTGGAACTTATCAAATTTATCCAGATGGTAAACTAAGATTTGCCAATGATGTATTCATTAAAATGCTTGGTTATAATAACCTGGATGAATTGAAAAAATTAAATTTTGAAAAGGACATCTTTCAAAATGAAGAGGATAGAAATTATCTAAAAAAAATTCTGCTACATAAAAATAGAATTAAAAATTTAGAATCAACCTGCAAGAAAAAAGATGGAACAAGAATTTATATTATTGAACAAATTACACCTGTAAAAGATGATAATGGCAGAATAATTTATTATGAAAGCATGGTACAAAATATTACAGATAAGAAAAAGACAAAAGAATTATTAATTGAGGCAGAGACTAAAAAACAAACCCTTGAAAAATTAAAAGCAGAATTTCTTGCTACTATCTCTCACGAAATTAGAACACCAGTAAATATTATAGTTAATTTATCTCAACTCTTAAAAAATGATCTTAATTCAACTAATAATGAAGAAGTAATAGAAAGTGCACATATCATCGAAAGTGAAAGCAAAAGAATTCAGAGAACTATTGATTTAATACTGGAGATTGCACAATTAACTTCGGGAACATATGATTTTAAACCACAACCAATTAACCTACACAATGATATACTTTTAGATATTATTGAAAAATATAAGCAAGTAGCGAATAAAAAAGGTCTGGATTTTTTATATACTTCTAAAATTAATCGTCCCTTAACTTTTGCAGATAAGCATTCATGTCAACAGATCTTTTCTCAATTGATTGAAAATGCAATTAAATATACACCCGAAGGAAGAATCGAAATTACATTGTTCAATAATTCTACTGAAAATATTGCAGTTGAAATTAAAGATACAGGCATTGGGATTAATACAGAATATATTCCTTACTTATTTACAATTTTTTCTCAAGAAGATAATTCTTATTCACGAATGTTCGAAGGAACTGGATTAGGACTGGCAATTGTAAAAAAGCATTGTGATTTAAATAATGCATCAATAAATGTGGTTAGTAAAAAAGGTTATGGTTCTTCTTTCACGGTAATATTCAAAAAATACAACGATTAAAAAATATTACCCTCTTCTATTATTTCGGCACTAATTAGATTGTTTTGCACGCCATAATTCAAAAATTCCATTTCGATTTCATTTTAAAGATTAATTACTGGTTGCAATTTATCATCAAGAGTATCTTTATCATATAAAACTTTTTCAAGGAATAAACCTGATGGTGGTGCAGTATATTTAGAAGGTGTATTTGACTCATTCTCTAAAAAATAGAGCAAGTCATTTTCAGTCAATTTACCTCTTCCTATTTCAACAAGAACGCCTACCATTCTTCTTACCTGTTTCCATAAAAAATGAGAACCCACAATTCTAATTAATATCATATTATCTGTTTCTTTCATCTGTACATCTTCAATTAAAACCTTAGTAGATTTTTCATCTGAATCTAATTCGGCAAAGGACTTAAAATCATGCATACCAATAAAAAGTTTTGAAGCATCTTTCATTTTTTTAAAATCGAGTTTATCTTTAATCCACCATACAAAAGGTTTACCAAAAGCAGTTCTTCTTTTTGATATTTGATAAATATAACTTCTTGCTTTAGAGCTATACCGTGCGTGGAATTTTTGAGTTGTTTTTTCTACTTCAAGAATATTAATATCCGATGGTAACTCATCATTAAGTTTCATTTTAATTATTTCAGGTGCAAGGACAGTTTGAACATCCATATGAGCAACCTGACATAAAGCATGGACTCCGGCATCTGTTCTGCCGGAGCCCTGAATATCAACCTGTTCTCCCTTAAAAATTTTTTCTGCTGCTTCAATTAATTTACCCTGAATTGTTTTTGCATTTTTTTGCTTTTGCCAGCCACTATATCTTGTACCTTCATATTCAATATACAATTTAAATCTTGCCATTATTATACCTGAATATATTTTTCCGGTAATGCACCACAAATTGGACATTTATCTTTTGGTTTCCCAAATTCAATATGACCACAGACCGGACATAAATAAATTTCAGAAATATCCAGATCTTTCCCCTGTTCAACAGCCTGTAAAGCTAACTTATAAAGTTCTGCATGAACTTTTTCTGCTTCGAGTGCATATTTAAACATTCTCTTTGCTTTATGATTTTCTTTTTCTGCCTGTTCAAACATTGGTGGATACATTTCAGTAAATTCATAAGTTTCGCCTGCTATTGCTGCTTTTAAGTTATCAACAGTCTTACCAATTCCATCCATTGCATTTAAATGTCCTTCTGCATGAATACGTTCTGCTTCAGCCGCTGTTTTAAATAATTTTGCAATATTTGGAAAACCTTCTCTTTCGGCAACTTTAGCAAATGCTCTGTATTTTTGATTAGCTTGACTTTCACCTGCAAATGCTTCTTTTAAGTTTTCCTGTGTTGATGGCATACTATCCTCCAATTATTTATTGAACGAAAATTTTATTTTTCCATCATGAACGGATATCGATAATTTTTTGGAGGAACAAAATTTTCTTTTATTGTTCTTGCCGAAACCCATCTTAATAAGTTAAGATAACTTCCAGCTTTATCATTTGTTCCGCTTGCTCGTGCACCACCAAATGGTTGCTGACCAACTACAGCTCCAGTAGGCTTATCGTTAATGTAAAAATTTCCTGCTGAATGTGTTAGAATCTTATCAGCTAATTCAATTGCTTTTCGATCCTGTGCAAATATAGAACCGGTTAGTGAATATGGAGAAGTTTCGTCGCACAAGTGAAGTGTTTCTTCGTATTTATCATCATCGTAAACATAAATTGTAAGAACCGGTCCAAAAATTTCTTCTTCCATAGTTTTAAATTTGGGATTTGTTGTAAGAATAATTGTTGGTTCTATAAAATATCCAATTGAATCATCATAATTACCACCAGAAATAATTTCAGCTTCCGAAGAATTCTTTGCATATTCAATATAACTTGTGATAGATGCAAAAGCATTTTTATCAATTACAGCATTCATAAAATTTGTGAAGTCAAGAACGTCTCCCATTTTAATTGTTTTAAGTTCACTAATTAGATAATCTTTTAATTTATTCCAGATAGATTTTGGAATATATGCACGAGAGGCAGCAGAACATTTTTGTCCCTGATATTCAAATGCACCGCGAATCAAAGCTACACCAAGAGCTTCGATATCTGCACTTGAATGAGCAAAAACAAAATCTTTTCCACCTGTTTCTCCAACAAGTCGTGGATATGATTTATACTTCGACAAATTATTTGCAGCTGTTCTCCACATTGCTTGAAAAGTTGGTGTACTACCAGTAAAATGAATCCCACCAAAATATTCTGATTCCATTACAATGCTTCCAATTTTCGAACCTGATCCGGGAATAAAATTAATTACACCTTCGGGTAATCCAGCTGCTTCGAGTAATTTCATAATCCAGTAAGCTGAATAAACTGCACTTGAAGCTGGTTTAAGTAATGCAACGTTTCCCATAATTGCTGGCGATGTGGGAAGGTTTCCACAAATCGAAGTGAAATTAAATGGTGCAACAGCAAATATAAAACCTTCAAGAGGACGATATTCCATTCTATTCCACATACCAACTGGAGAATGAAGGGGTTGTTCTTCATAAATTTTCATTGCATAGTATGCATTAAACCTGAAAAAGTCACTGAGTTCTGCTGCAGAATCTATTTCTGCTTGAAAAACATTTTTACTTTGACCAAGCATTGTTGCAGCATTTAAGATATATCTCCATTCAGATAAACTAATTAAATCTGCTGCCTTTAAAAATACAGCAATGCGATCGTGCCATTCCATTTTAGACCAGATTTTATGAGCTTCCATAGCAGATTCAATTGCCATTTTAATTTCTTTCTCGCCTGCTTTGTGGTATACAGCAAGCACTGTTTTGTGATTGTGTGGACAGACACAATTTTCTGTGTCGCCTGTTCTAATTTCTTTACCGCCAATTATTAATGGTATTTCAATTGTTTGATTTACCATTGCATTGAGCTGGTTTTTCAATGCTGTACGCTCCGATGTTCCCGGTGCGTAACTTTTTACTGGTTCGTTTGGCGGAAAGGGTACATTAAATTTTGCATTTGCCATAAATTACCTTTTAATTGTGTTTGTATTTGATATCCAAAATTATGAAAAATTATCCTCGCTTTTTGAATGTTTTTACTTTTACGAAATAACTTTCCTTCGTTGCTTGTTGATTAAGAATTATTTACTTTTTAGTGGTTCTATGAAAATGCTTTGATTTTTTGTGCGTTACGTTAGCTAAAAATGATTTATAAGTTCAGGAGCTGAAGTTATGAAAATAGTTTTGTTCATATTACTCTTTCTATCATTTTTAGATACTTCAAATTCACCTTCCAAAATTTTTGTTATTAAAATTGATGGGACTATAAATCCAGTTGCAGCAAGTTACATTCACGATTCTATTGAAAAAGCAATAGAAGAAAATGCAGAATGCTTGATAATCGAATTAAATACTCCCGGTGGATTACTTAAATCAACAAGATTAATTGTTAGCGATTTACTTTCTTCTGAAATTCCAATCGTAGTTTATGTCTATCCTTCCGGTGCACAAGCAGC
This sequence comes from Rosettibacter firmus, assembly GCF_036860695.1. Lineage (NCBI taxonomy): Bacteria > Pseudomonadati > Ignavibacteriota > Ignavibacteria > Ignavibacteriales > Melioribacteraceae > Rosettibacter > Rosettibacter firmus. The sequence continues at coordinate 1,446,078 of NZ_JAYKGJ010000001.1, forward strand.
ATCTGCCGGTGTATTTATAACTCTTGCATCTCATATAGCTGCTATGGCTCATGGAACAAACATTGGTGCTGCTCATCCCGTTATGATGAGTGAAGGTGGTGCACAAAATAAAAAAGATAGTACCGATGTAATGATGGAAAAAGCTACTAATGATGCAGCTGCATTTATTAGAAGTATTGCTGAAAAAAGAAATAGAAATGTCAGCTGGGCAGAAAAAGCTGTTCGTCAAAGTCTTTCTTTATCAGAAACAGAAGCATTAAAAGAGAACGTAATTGATTTGATTGCAAAAAATCTCGATAGCCTTATCATTCAACTCGATGGTAAAAAAGTTGAAACTGCAAAAGGTATTAAAACAATTAATACTAAAAATGCAAATCTGCATTTTATCGAAATGAGTATTATTCAAAAAATTCTTGATATCGTAAGCGATCCAAATGTTGCTTATATTTTATTGATGATTGGAATATATGGATTAATTTTCGAATTAAGTAATCCTGGCTCAATTCTTCCTGGAATTGTTGGAGTTATTTGTCTTGTGCTTGCTTTCTATTCTCTTCATACTCTACCAATTAATTATGCTGGATTGGGATTAATACTTTTTGCAATACTACTTTTTATTGCAGAAATAAAAGTTGTAAGTCATGGCTTATTAACTGCAGGTGGAATCATTTCTTTTGTTATAGGTTCTTTAATGCTCATAAATACAGATATTTCTAATGACTTTTTGAATATTTCTTTAACTGTAATAATTACAGTAACAATTTTAACCGCATTGTTTTTTGCATTCGCACTTGGCAAAGGAATCTCTGCACAAAAAATGAAACCGACTACAGGTACCGAAGGAATGATAGGTGAAGTTGGGAAAGCATTATCGAAAATAAGTTCTGATTCTGGTGGACAAATACTTCTTCATGGCGAAATCTGGTTTGCAACATGCAAGGGAGATGAAATTAACGAAGGAGAACCTGTCAAAGTAATTGCAAGAAAAGATTTGAATTTAATAGTCGAAAAATTTATAGAAAATAATAACAAATAGAATTTCTCATTAGACAAGGAGAAAATTGAAATGGGACCAGAAAATATAACTGTTACTTTTATAATAATAATGTTTGTAATTATCATACTAGCAAGTGCAATCAGAATTTTACGAGAATATGAACGCGGTGTAATTTTTAGATTAGGAAGATTAATTCCAACTAAAGGTCCAGGATTAATTTTCTTAATTCCTATTGTAGATAGAATGGTTCGTGTAAGCTTAAGAGTTGTTGCAATGGAAGTTCCACCACAGGATGTTATTACAAAAGATAATATTTCTATTAAAGTAAGTGCTGTTGTTTATTTTAGAGTTATCGATGCTGCAAAGGCTGTTGTTGAAGTTGAAAATTATTTATATGCAACTTCACAACTTGCACAAACCACATTAAGAAGTATGCTGGGTCAATCTGAACTTGATGAACTTTTAACTGAACGAGACAAAATTAATAGACATTTACAAGAAACTATTGATACTCACACTGCACCATGGGGTATTAAAGTTTCTCTTGTAGAAGTAAAGAATGTTGATTTACCAGTTGAAATGCAGAGAGCTATTGCACGTCAGGCAGAAGCAGAAAGAGAAAGAAGAGCAAAAGTTATTCACGCTGAAGGTGAATATCAGGCTGCTCAGCGTCTTGCAGATGCATCGAATATAATAAGCAGTTCACCTTATGCATTACAATTAAGATTCTTACAAACATTAATAGAAGTTGCAGCAGAAAAAAATTCTACAACAATCTTTCCTGTTCCAATTGATTTGTTTAAACCATTTTTAGATTTAATGGAGAAAGCAAAGAAAGAAAAATGATTTTTATATAAAATGATAACCCGAAATTTATCGCGCAGAAAATTCATTGAAACAGGAATTTTGTTAAGCAGTGCGTATGCTTTCATTTCCGCTTTTCCAGAAGAGTTGCTTGCATTTATAAATAATAAATTACAATCAGATTACCAAAAAGAACTTTATAAATATTCACCTGTTGCTCGTTACTGGATTTCAACAGAGACAAAAAATGTTAATTGTCAATCCTGCCATTCATTAAATCAAATTTCCGGGATCGAACAATATGATCACAAAGAAAAAATTATTAAATGTTTATTATGTGCTCAGGGTTGTATAATTAAAGAAGGAAAACGTGGAAAATGCCGTGCAAGAATTAATATAAATGGAAAATTAAAAAGTCTTGTTTACGGGAGACCTGTTTCTATTCATATTGATCCAATTGAGAAAAAACCTTTTTATCATTTTCTACCTGGAAGTCTGGCTTTCTCATTAGCAACAGCGGGATGTCCATTATCATGTCAGTTCTGTCAGAACTGGGAAATTTCTCAGGCCAAACCAGAAGATTTTCAAGTAAATTATGTTCCACCAGAAAATATTGTTAATTCTTCTTATTCTCAACATGTACCAGTAATAGCATTCACATATAATGAACCAACAGTCTTTACAGAATATTTAATCGACATTGCTAAACTTGCAAAAAGGAAAAATATAAGATGTGTTTTAATTAGCTGTGGTTTTATGAACGAAGAGCCATTAAAAGAAATGTGTGAAGTTCTTGATGCTATTAAAATTGATTTGAAAGGATTTAGTGAAGAATTTTATCGAAAAGTATCTGCTGCCGAATTAAAACCTGTTTTAAGAAGCATTAAACAAGTAGCTAAAAGTAAAACTCATCTTGAAATTGTAAATCTTGTTGTTCCAACATTAAATGATTCAGATAAAATGCTAAATGATCTTTGCAACTGGATTGTAAACGAAGTTGGTCCAGATGTTCCAGTACATTTTACAAGATTTCATCCAGATTATAAATTGCTCAATCTTCCTCCAACTCCAATTTCAACTTTAGAACGCGCACGAAATATTGCAATGTCTAAAGGAATTCATTATGCTTTTATTGGTAATGTGCCGGGTCATCCGGGTAATTCAACATATTGTCCAAATTGTAAAAAAATTGTAATTAAAAGAACAGGAATGTTTACAACAGAAATAAACTTAAAGAATGGTAGATGTGAATATTGCAATTATAAAATTTCTGGAGTATGGAAATAATTTAAAAGGAACTATTAACATGAAAAAGTTTCTTTATCTTTTACTTTTTATGATAGCATTTTTTTCCTGTAATGCTAAAAGTACAACAGAAATTGATTCAACTCGATATCCGGTCTTTGCCGGTCAGTTTTATTCAAATGATTCCACTGTGCTGAAATCACAAATAGAAACTTTTCTTAACAATTCAAAACCAAAAACTGTGGATAGTGTGGTCGCAATTATAGTTCCTCATGCAGGTTATATTTATTCTGGACAAATTGCAGCCGATGCATTTAATCAGATTAGAAATAATGAATATGATCTTATTGTAATATTAGGAACAAATCATACTACTCCTAATTTTAATAATATTTCTGTTTATCCAGCTGGTTCATTTGTTACTCCAATAGGTTCATTAAAAATTGATAACGCTTCAGCAAACGAATTATTAAAAAAAGATCCTGAGATTACTACAAATCTTGCTGTACATGCAAAAGAACATTCAATCGAAGTTCAATTGCCTTTTATAAAATATTTATTTCCGAATACAAAAATTCTTCCAGTAATAGTTGGTTCTTCGAATATTCAACTGTGCTGTAAATTTGGAAAATCATTAGCAGACATTCTCCATAATAAAAAAGCATTAATTATTGCCAGTTCAGATTTTTCTCACTATCCAGATTTCGACAATGCAATAAACGTTGACAATACTACATTGAAAGCTATCACACAATTAAATCCAGAAGTGATACTAAAAACAATAAATAAACAATTAGAAAAGAGAATTCCACAACTTGCTACCTGTGCTTGTGGCGAAGCACCAATTATTGCTGCAATTTGCATAGCAAAAGAATTAGGTGCTAAAAGTGCAAAAGTTATCAGTTATTCAAACTCTGGATATAATCCTGTGGGGAGTACAGATAGGGTTGTTAGTTACTCGGCTGTTGCTATTACAAAAGAAAAAGCTTATACGTTTTATGATGTAGATACACTTGTTGTTGATAATAAATATAAACTAACTCTATCTGATAAAAAATTTCTATTAAAATATGCACGAAAAACACTTGAGCAATATTTTCTAAATCAAACTGTCCCACTGCCTAGAAATATGAATCAAAAACTAAAAATTAAACGTGGTGCTTTTGTTACATTAAAAAAACTTGGACAGTTACGTGGATGTATCGGTCATATGATAGAAGATACTCCACTTTGTACTGTTGTTGGTGCTATGGCTCTTCAGGCTGCATTTAATGATACAAGATTCAGACCACTAACAAAAGAAGAATTAAACCAGATAGAAATCGAAATATCTGTGCTAACTCCTTTCACAAAAATTAAAAGTGCCGATGATATTGTTTTAGGACGAGATGGTGTAATTGTTAAAAAAGGAAACAAACAGGCAGTCTTTCTTCCTCAAGTAGCTACAGAAACTGGCTGGTCAAAAGAAGAATTTTTAAATCAACTCTGTTATAAAGCAGGATTAAATGCATACGACTGGAAAAATGCTGAGCTTTTCACTTTTCAAGCAGAAATCTTTAGTGAAAAAGATTTTGAATGAACAAAAGTCACTCCCGGTAATTAATCTTATAACAGTTGGATTTTTTTCTATCCTTTCACAGGTAATTATACTCCGTGAATTAAATGTTGCATTTTATGGTATAGAATTAATTTATGTGCTTTCATTGGGTTTCTGGTTAATTGGTACTGCTATTGGAGCTTCTGTAGGAAAGAAATCTTTTATTCCTGAACAGAAAAACATTAGCAACTTATTTATTCTCTCCATTTTAATTTTATTAATAGATATTCTCTTTATCCGTTATTCAAGAAAAATATTTAATGCGGTTGCTGGTGGTTTTCTCCCATTTGAAAATCAAATTGTAATTTTATTAATCGCACTAATTCCTTTAAGCTTAATTTCCGGTCTTTTATTTCAATGGTCTGCCAAACAATTTATTTTGAAAAGTGAAACACTTGCAAAAGCATATGCTATAGAAAGTTTAGGTGGTCTTGCTGGCGGCATTTTATCTACTTTGTTCCTGGTATTTAAATTAAGCAACTTTTCTTCTGCGCTTATTTGCAGTTTAATAATTAGCATTATCTGTTTACTATCGATTGAAAAATCATTGAAAAAAATATTTTCCATAATTGGTCTGTTAATAATATTCAGTTTCCTTTTTATATACTCAAAGGAATTTGATAAATATACTTCCTCCTGGAATCATCCATACCTTGTTGATTTAATTGATACACCATATGGACGAGTAACAATCTCTTCTATTGAAAAACAGGTAAACATATTTATTGATGATGCACTTGCATACGAGACAGAAAGTACAGCTGCAGAAGAATTTGTTCATCTATCTGCATTACAATTAGAAAAAATAAATGATGTCCTTGTCTTAGGCGGTGGATTCGAAGGAGTTATTTATGAATTACTTAAACTGCCTGTAAAAAAAATTGATTATGTAGAAATAAATAAAGATCTGATAGATATACTAAAAAATTATTTGCCTGTTCATCTTTCAAATTCTCTTAACAATCAAAAAGTTAATATTATTTTTGACGATCCAAGAAGATTTTTAAAACAGAGCCGCAAATACGACTTAATTCTTGTAGGAATGCCAGAACCTTTATCTGCACAGTCCAATCGATTTTATACAAAGGAATTTTTTAAACAATGTTATAATTCTTTGAATGATGGTGTTTTATCTTTTAGAATTCGTTCATCAGAAAATATTTGGACAGAACCATTAAAAGAAAGAAACAAAAGTATATATGCTGCTCTTAAGTTTAATTTTAAGAATTCTATTGCTCTTCCAGGTGTGATTTTTATTGCCTCAAAATCTGCATTAAGTAATGATACCAGGCTTCTTACACAACGTTTTAGTGAAAGGAGTCTGGATACAAAACTGGTTTCTCCACAATACATAAATTATATTTTTACAAACGATCGTTTTTATCAAATAAATGAAATATTAAACGAACCAACAGAAAATGTTAATACAGATTTACGTCCCGTTTGTTATGCATACAATACATCAATCTGGTTATCAAAATTTTTTCCTGAATTAACTTATACTAAAATTGATTTTGACTTCTCTAACAACAAATTAATTCCATTACTTGTTTTAATATTTTTACTTTCTTTTATTTTTATAAGAAGTAAAAGCATAAAAAGATTTATTCTGGTATTGTTTGCTGGTTTATGTGGAATGATTTTAGAAACAGTCCTAATTATTTATTATCAGAATTATAATGGAATTTTATACAGAGATATTGGTTTGTTATTAGCTGGTTTTATGATTGGTTTAGCTCTCGGTGCTTTCACAATAAATAAAATCAATAGTTCTCTTTTAATTTCATTAAACAAAATAAAATTTGTTGGTTTGTTCTTAATTACTGGATTTGTAATTCTAAATCTTTGTGTATATTATTTAATCTATACAAACTACTTAAATAACTTATTATTTACTCTTGTTGTATTATTACTTGATGGTTTCTTTGTTGCAAGTATTTTTTCTTATGCAAGTCTTTATGATGTTGAAGATCAAAAGCGAGTGGTTTCACAACTATATGCAGCAGATTTGATCGGAGGTAGTCTTGGTTCGGTATTATCAAGTCTTTTATTAATCCCATTTGCAGGGTTTTATACTACTTTAGTAATAATCATAATCCTGCTGTTGTTAACAATTTTCTTAGTATAAAAATCAAACTACAATTGTAATTAGTCTCTTTACCTATTAATTTTACAAACAAAAAATCGAAAGGAATTATTAATGACTAATGCTCAAAAATGGCTTGCTGCTTTTTTAGGCTTGTTTATTTTTCTTTTTTTACTGGGAAGAGTCACAAATAAAAAAGAAGAAATTCCATATAAAGATAATACATACACAGAAAAAACTTTGCAATCAAACGAAGAAAAAGATGGATTGCAATTAATTAGAGAAAGTGGTTGCACTTCCTGTCATGGTCAGAATCTCGAAGGAAGCAATATTGCTCCCGCACTTGTAAATTTAAAAGAGTATTGGGGAAGAGATAATTTAATTAATTACCTTCGAAATCCTTCTTCTTTTAGTAATGAAAGAATGAAAGAATATAGAATGAAATATAAAAATATAATTATGCCATCTTACAACAATTTAGATGTAAAGGACTTAGGTAAGATAGCAGATTATTTGCTCACGAGATAATTAGACAAAAACTACTGGTGTTTATATTTCCAGAAATTACAGTAGAAAAATTTTTATAATTCCTGTGCTATAGTTTATACTGTTATTACTTCTTTTAAAGCTTTTTCAAATTCTTTTATTACTGAAGGTAAATTATCTTCTAATTTTTTCCACGCATTTATCCATTCTTCTTTTTCTGTATTCCTATAGGATTCTTTTTCCGTACCTGTAAACATCAGTGCTGTATTAAATTGAAGAACCGAATTGTTTACAATTTCTAAATTACTTTTTGTTATCTCTATTATTCCTTCATTAAATAAAAGTTTGTTTTCGTTAAAAAAAGTAAGAGCTTCATTATAGTATCTTTCTATTAATTTTTTCTTTTCACTTAAATTACTGTCTAATTGCTTTGGTTTTAATAGCTCCACTGCTGCATTTATCATTCGGTATACTCTTTTATATAACTCTAATATTGCTTCTGCTTGTTTCCTGTAAAAAAATGAATATCTTGTTTTAAATCTGTAAAGGTCTTCCAATAAATTTTTTTTGAACTTTTCTAATTCTTTTGAAAAATATTTTTCATGTTTTTTTGAAAAAATAGATTATTATTGGGAAAGCTACTGTAATAACGACAAGTAAAATGCTTTGCATTAGTCCTTCTTTCATCTTTTTATCTTCCCGTTTTTCCCTCAAAGATTTATTTAAAATAAAAAAACACTGAAGCGTAATTATCTACGCTATCAGTGTTTTAAATAATTTAATCTATCTTACTTATGCTTTATTAGCACTACCAAGCACATTAATAATTTTATGCTTATAGAGTTCTTTTAATGCTTCGCGGGCTGGACCAAGATATTTTCTTGGGTCAAATTCTGCTGGATTTTCTGCAAGTGTTTTTCTTACTGATGCAGTCATTGCAAGTCTACCATCAGAATCAATATTAATCTTGCATACAGCAGAAGCAGCTGCTCTACGTAATTGATCCTCTGGAATTCCTACTGCATCTTTTAATTTTCCGCCATAACTATTAATTGTTCTAACTAATTCTACCGGAACAGAAGATGCACCATGTAGAACAATTGGAAATCCAGGTATTCTTCTTTCTATTTCTTCAAGTATATCAAATCTAAGTGGTGGTGGAATTAAAATTCCATCTTCTGTTCTTGTGCATTGCTCTGGTTTAAATTTATTTGCACCATGAGATGTCCCTATTGAAATTGCAAGCGAGTCAACTCCTGTTTTACTAACAAAATCTTCTACTTCTTCTGGTTTGGTATAATGAGTTACTTCGCTGGAGACTTCATCCTCAATTCCTGCAAGAACGCCCAATTCTCCTTCTACACTCACATCGTATTGATGAGCAAAATCAACAACCTTACGTGTGAGTTCAACATTCTGATCATATGGTAAGTGAGAACCATCAATCATCACAGAAGAAAATCCTGATTCAATACACGATTTACATAGTTCAAAGCTATCGCCATGATCCAGATGAAGAACTATTGGAATATCATATCCCAATTCGTGAGCATATTCTACTGCGCCCTTTGCAAGATGTTTTAATAAAGTTTGATTAGCATACTTTCGAGCACCACTCGATACTTGAAGAATAACAGGAGATCTTGTTTCTACACAGGCACTAATTATTGCCTGTAATTGTTCAAGATTATTAAAATTGAAAGCCGGTATTGCATATCCGCCTTTCACTGCTTTTTGAAATAATTCTTTTGAGTTTACCAATCCTAATTCTTTGTAATGTATCATATTTCTTGCCGTTTTGTTAATTAATTCTCATTATTTCAAACATAAGTATATAAAAAATATGATGATTAATCAAAACTAAGATTTTTCTTTACACATTTTTCTTTTACTCTTCTTTTATATTCTATTCTCACTTTACAAGTTTTTAATTTTTCATTACTAATTTTTAATTCTTTTTGTGACATTTAAAATATTTTTTTATCAATTGTAAAATTTAATTTGCTCTTCTGCTTTACAACCAATATTTTCACGTGGGTTTACGACCACCAAAAACCTGTTGATAACTTGTTAATAATTTTTCTTTGTGAAACGTTTCACGAAAGAAAAAATGCTTCTTTGTTCTCTTTGAATTTAAGATTGATGTTTGTTATTAAAATAATTTTCTTGTAACTGATTTATTTTTAATGGGTTATGGTTTTTTCTTAATGTTAATAATTTGTTGATAAATTTTGTTGATAAATAAAAATTTTTTCAAATTTTTTTGTTTTTCTCATTTTTCTGAAACAAAGTTTGTGGATAACTATGGAGATTAATCAGAAAACAGAACAAGTTAAAAACGCAAAAGATATCTGGAAAGAATGCTTAAATATTATTAAAGACAATGTTCCATACATCACTTATAACACCTGGTTCTTACCAATTAAACCTTTTGAAATAGAAGATAACACATTAAAAATCTTTGTCCCAAACAATTTCTTCATTGAATGGATTGAAGAACATTATAATACCTTAATTAACAAAACGATTAATCAGGTTCTGGGAAGTGATGGAAAGCTTGTTTACATCGTTCTTGATGAAAATGATGAATCTTCTGTTATTAATGAAATAAAAGAAACAACAACTTCTAATAATCATCAAAAAGAAGTAAATGGTAATCAAAGAAATTATGAAACTTTTTTAAATCCCAGATATACTTTTGAAAATTTTATTAAAGGAGAAGGAAATCAGTTAGCTCGTGCTGCTGCTTATGCTATAGCAGAAAATCCTGGACAAACATCTTTCAATCCCCTTTTTATTTATGGAGGTGTGGGACTTGGTAAAACACATCTAATGCATGCAATTGGAAATAAAATTCTGGAAAAAACTCCAGATAAAAGAGTAATCTATATTTCTTCTGATGCATTTACTGTTGAATTCGTAGAATCTATTCAGAGCGATAAGGTTAATGAGTTCTCAAGTTTTTATAAAAGTATGGATGTTTTAATTATTGATGATATTCAATTTCTTGTAGGTAAAGAAAAAACTCTCGATCTTTTCTTTCAAATATTTAATACCTTACACCAGAATGGTAAACAGATTGTCCTTTCAAGCGATAAACCACCAAAAGAATTAAAAGGTTTGAACGAAAGACTTATATCTCGTTTTTCTTGGGGACTTACAGCAGATATTCAACCACCAGATTTTGAAACTCGTGTTGCTATTCTTAAAAACAAAAGTGAAAATTTTGGAATCAACCTATCTAACGAAATACTCGAATACATTGCATATAACATAACTTCTAACATTCGTGAACTGGAAGGTTGTTTAATTAAATTATTAGCCACTTCTTCTTTAAACTCCAGAGAAATTGATTTTGAATTGGTTAAAAAAGTTGTTAAAGAAGTTTCTACAAATAAGCAGGTAAATATTTCTATCGATTATATCACTAAGATAGTTTGCGAACATTTCAAAGTAGATGAAAATAAAGTAAGAGAAAAAAACAGAAGAAAAGAAGTTGTAATTGCTCGACAAATTGCCATGTACCTATCTAAATTGCTAACAAAATCTTCACTTAAAACTATTGGCTTACATTTCGGTGGACGAGATCATTCCACTGTGATTCATGCCTTTAACAGTGTAGAAGATTTAATCAAATCAGATAATACTATTAAAGAAACTGTTGAATACTTAAAAAATAAAATAGAATTATCTTCAACATAATGTTTATAATTTGTTATAATGTTGTTTATTTCTTGTTGAGAAATCTTTTTTATTAACTTTTTCTCTACTTCTCTCTTTTATTAACAACATACTAACAATAACGAAGAGAAAAAATTTTCCTTTTTAATTAATAACATTATGATATTTCACTTATCAACTTATTAACATCTTTATTGTTTTTGTTAACTTGATAAATATATAATCAAGATAAATAATAAACGTGTGAATTCACTACTACTATTATAAATTGAAAGTATAAACTATTTTTGATAATTTGCACTATAAATTGGAGAAAAAAATGGAATTTAAAGTAAACAGTAAAGAGTTAGAAAAACATCTTAGTAAAATCATACCTGCAATTCCCACAAGAACTCCAATGAAAATTTTAGAGAACTTTCTTATAGAAATTAAAGATGGCCTGATGACTATTTATGCTACAGATCTGGAAATATCACTAAAAACTTTTTTAAATGTTGTATCGGATGATAATTTAAAAATTGTTGTTCCTGCAAGAATGTTGTACGATATAGTTAAATCACTTCACGATACTACTTTACATTTTCAACTACAACCAAATAAAAAGATTAATTTATTAACAGATAAAGGAAAATACTCTTTAAGTTACTTAGAACCAGAAGATTATCCAGAAATACAAACAATTAATGGAGAAAGTGCATCAGAAATTAATGAAATAACCATAAATGGAGAAGAGTTAAGAAGTTCTATAGAAAGAACCGCATTTGCAATAAGCAAAGAAGAAATAAGACCAGCAATGACTGGGACACTATTTGATTTTTCAGAAGATGGATTGAGATTTGTTACAACTGATGGACATCGTCTTGTTAATCTTTTAATTAAAAACATAAAATCACCTATTAAAAAGCAATATGTAGTTCCAGAAAGAGCAGTAAGTGTATTAACAAAAATATTGGACGAGAGAGATGTTAAAGTATTTTTTGCTAATGCTTATGTATCTTTTCGATTAAGTGATATTGAACTTATTGCAAGACTTATTTCACATAAATATCCAGACTATGAAAGTGTTATTCCCTTAGAAAACGAGTTTATGCTTAAAGTGAATTCTAAAGAATTGAATGAGTCTGTTAAAAGAATGATGTTATTTACTACTTCCACAACACGAAAAGTAAAATTCAATTTAAATAAGGAAGTAATAGAAATTTCTGCAGAAGATATTGATTTAGGTGCATCAGGTGAAGAAAAAGTTCAATGTGAATACAATGGTGAACCAATGGAAATAGGTTTCAATTCCCAATATATGAACGATATATTAAATCATCTTTCAGATTATGAAGATATAATATTCAAACTACATTCTCCAACAAAAGCAGTAATCATAGAGCCGGCAGAAAAAAAAGAAAATGTAGATCTAATGATGTTGCTTATGCCGGTTAGATTAAACGTATAAAATGGTTCTTAAACAAATTGAGTTACAAAATTTCAGACTTCACAAAGATACTTCAATTAATTTCTCTGATAAATTGAATCTAATAGTTGGAGGAAATGGACAGGGAAAGACAACGATACTGGAAGCAATATATTATTTATGTACAACAAAAAATATTCATCTTGCACCAGATAGTGAAGTAATAACATATGAGGAAATTAACTTTGGAGTAGAAGGAAAATTCTTAGATTTAACAGAAGATAGAGTTCGTTTGATATATGATTTACAAAAAAATAAAAAGACTATATTTCTAAACGAAAAACAAATAAGCTCAGCAGTTGAAATTATTGGTAAATTCCCAGTAGTTTCTCTAACACAAACAGACCACTCTATTACACAGGGAGCACCAGCAGTAAGAAGAAAATTTGTTGATTCTATTATTTCTCAGGTAAGTCAAACTTACTTAAAAACACTTTTAGAATATTCAAAGATTTTAAAACAACGCTCTCTAATATTAAATCAAATGAAAGAGAATAAGAATATTAATTTATTTCATCAATTAGATGCATGGACTGAATTATTAATTACAAAAGGAACTTCAATAATAGAACAAAGAAAAAAGTTTGTTGTAGAATTTAATGCTTTTCTTAAAGAGGCATTTAAACACATAATGAACGAAGAGATTCCAGAAATGGCATATATAACACAAATCAACACTGAGGATAATCTTGAAAATAATTATAGAGGAGAAATAGAAAAATTAAGAGAAGAAGAGATACGCAAAGGAATGAATTTATTAGGACCACATAGAGATGAATTTGTTTTTTTTCTAAATGGTAAAGAATTAAAAAAATTTGGTTCTCAGGGACAACATAAAACTTTTCTGATAGCATTAAGATTTGCCCAGTTTTTTTATATAAAAGAGAAAACTTCTAAAGCTCCCATCTTTCTTATGGATGATATTTTTGGAGAATTAGATAAAAAAAGAGCAGAAAAAATTAGTAATTATATACCTGAAATTGGACAGGCGTTCATTACAATGACAGACCTTACAAGAAAAGAGGAAATTGGGAACTCAAGTGATTATTTATTAATAAAAGTAGAAAATGGGAAAGCGAAAATCATTAATTAGTTTTAAAAGTATTAGTGACATAATACAAACAGAAAAGGAATTTGAAAAGATTAGAGAAATAGCGGAGAACTATAACGTAGTTGAAGAGTTTGATAACATTTTTCCGGAATTAAAAGAAATAGCAAAAGCAAAAAAAGTAGATAAGCAAACTCTCTACCTAAAAGTAGAGAATGCAGTATGGAAAAGTGAACTGAATTTCCAAAAAAAAGTTTTAATTAATAAAATCAATAAATTTTTTGGCAAAGAAGTTATAAAGACAATTAAATTTTTATAAGGGTAAGGAATTATGACTAAAGAAAAACAAAAAGGCATAACAGAATATACAGCTAAAAGTATTAATGTCTTAAAAGGTCTCGAGGCGGTAAGAAAAAGACCAGCAATGTATATAGGAGATGTAGGATCTCGAGGACTTCATCATTTAATTAATGAAGTTGTTGATAATAGTATAGACGAAGCACTAGCCGGATATAACGATCGTGTTATAGTAACAATTCATAAGGACCAGAGTGTTACGGTAGAAGATAGAGGAAGAGGAATTCCTGTAGATATTCATCCAGAAGAGAAAAAATCTGCACTCGAAGTTGTTATGACTGTACTTCATGCAGGAGGAAAATTTGATAAAAGTTCATATAAAGTTTCAGGTGGTCTGCATGGAGTTGGTGTATCTGTTGTTAATGCTTTATCAGAATGGCTAAAAGTAGAAGTAAGACGAGACGGAAAAATTTATTATCAGGAATATCATCGTGGAGTACCAAAAGCTCCTGTAAAAGTAATTGGTACTTATAAAGGAGATCAAACAGGAACAAAAATTACTTTCAAACCGGACAAAGAAATTTTCAAAACTGTTAAATTTAATTTTGAAACCGTTGCAGAAAGAATGCGTGAACTTGCTTATTTGAACAAAGATGTTACAATGATACTAAGAGACGAATCAGAAGGAATAGAAGAAACTTATCGATTTAAAGGTGGATTGATTGACTTCGTCAAATATCTGGATGAACAAAGAGGTTCACTCCATAAACCAATTTATATAGAAGGCGAAAAAGATGGAACTCCAGTAGAAATAGCTTTTGAATATAATGATTCATATTCCGAAAATGTTCATTCTTATGTAAATAATATAAATACAATCGAAGGAGGAACTCATCTCGTAGGATTTAGAACAGCTCTTACAAGAACGTTTAATAATTATGCATATAAAAATGGTTTGATAAAAGAGAATAGTAAAATAACTTTAACAGGAGACGATTTTAAAGAAGGTCTTACAGCTGTTATTTCTGTAAAAGTAATGGAACCACAATTTGAAGGACAGACAAAAACTAAATTAGGTAATAGCGAAGTTAAATCGATAGTAGAAACAATTGTAGGTGAAAAGCTTTCTGAATATCTTGAAGAAAATCCTTCTGTTGCAAAAAAAATAATAGAAAAGTGTTTGCGAGCAGCCGAAGCAAGAGAAGCAGCTCGTAAAGCACGTGAACTCGTAAGAAGAAAGAATGCACTTGATTCACTTCATCTTCCAGGTAAACTTGCAGATTGTTCAATTAATGACCCAGAACTCTGCGAAATTTACATTGTAGAAGGTGATTCAGCTGGTGGTTCTGCCAAGCAGGGAAGAGATAGAAGATTTCAGGCAATTCTTCCAATAAAAGGAAAAATAATAAATGTTGAAAAAGCAAAACTCAATAAGATACTTGAGAATCAGGAAATTCAAGCTATAATTTCTGCAATTGGTGCTGGAATTGGTGAAGATTTCGATCCATCAAAAGCAAGGTATGGAAAAATTATTCTTATGACAGATGCAGATGTAGATGGAAGTCACATTCGTACTTTGCTTCTTACATTCTTCTATAGACATATGAAAGAATTAATTACACAGGGAAGAGTTTATATTGCTCAACCACCACTTTATAAAATTAAAAAAGGAAAAGAAGAATATTATGCCTATGATGATGAAGAAAGAGATAAAATATTAAAAAGGCTTAAAGCAGATGGAAAAGTAAAGAAAGAAGAAGTTGTTGAAACAGAAGAGAATACCGAAGAATCAACATCTTCAAAACATATTGTAATCTCTCGTTACAAAGGTCTCGGTGAAATGAATCCAGAACAATTATGGCAGACAACAATGAATCCAGAAACAAGAACAATATTACAGGTTAATTTGGAAAGTGCAGCTGCAGCCGATAAAATTTTTGAAACTTTAATGGGAGACGATGTTGAACCACGTCGAGAATTCATTGAAAAACATGCAAAATATGCTAACCTCGATGTATGATTTATTTATTATAACAAAATGAATATTAAACCTACATACGATAAACCAATTATAGAATTTGCACGAAAAGATTTTACTGTTCTAAATAAAAATTTAACTGTGGATGAAGCACTAAATAAAATACGGACAGAAGGAGTTGGTGAAAGAATAGTTTATTTTTATGCTGTGGATGATGAAGAAAAATTAGTTGGTGTGTTGCCTACAAGAAGATTATTAACAGCCAAACCAGAGACGAAACTCGAAGATATAATGGTAAAAAGAGTTGCAGCTTTGCCATCTTCTGCTACAGTTTATGATGCGTGTGAATTTTTTGTTACTTATAAATTTTTAGCTTTCCCTGTAATTGATGAACAAAGAAAAATAGTTGGAATAATAGATATAAATATTTTTACAGAAGAATTTTTAAGTAGCGAACCAGATATTGAAGAACGACAGAGAATCAACGATATATTCGAAACCATTGGTGTTAATATTAATGAAGTAAAAAATGCTTCGCCAATTAAAGCCTGGGGAGTTAGATTTCCATGGTTTCTTGCTACAGTTACAAGTGGAACTATATGTGCTTTGCTTGCAGGTTTCTTTGAAGCCACAATAGAAGAAAGTATAATTATTGCATTTTTTCTTACATTGGTACTTGGTCTTGCAGAAAGTACAAGCATTCAATCTATGACTTTAACAGTTCAAGCATTACACTCTGTTCAGCCAACAATAAGATGGTATTTTAGAATTTTATTGAAAGAACTTAAGACGGCATTTTTACTGGCTTTAACATGCAGTTCAATTGTAATTTTAGTTATATATATCTGGAAGAACAATTTAAAAGATGCACTTGTGATAGGTTTAAGTATAATTATTATTCAGATTATAGCTGCTTTCTGGGGAATAAGTATTCCATCTTTTCTTCATAGAAAAAATTTAGATATTAAAATTTCTGCTGGACCTATTACTCTTGCTGTAACAGATATTTTTACAATATTATTTTATCTTGGTATAGCTACAATTCTTATGTAATAAATTAAATTGCGAATAAATAAAGGAGAAGAAGAAATAACATTATGACAACGATATTCGAAAAGATTATACCTGTTTCTTTAGAAGAAGAAATGAAATCTTCTTACATCGATTATGCAATGAGTGTAATTGTAGCTCGTGCTCTTCCCGATGTAAGAGATGGTTTAAAACCAGTACATAGAAGAGTTCTTTATGGAATGTACGAACTTGGATTATTTTATAATAAACCTTTCAAAAAGTCTGCAAGAATAGTTGGAGAAGTTCTTGGTAAATATCATCCTCATGGAGATGCAGCAGTTTATGATACAATGGTTAGAATGGTTCAGGATTTTTCACTTCGTTATCCTTTGATAGATGGTCAGGGAAATTTTGGTTCAATTGATGGAGATAGTCCTGCTGCAATGCGTTATACAGAAGCAAGACTTGCAAAAATTGCCGATGAAATGCTTCGTGACCTGGATAAAAATACAGTTGACTTTGTACCTAATTTTGATGATACATTACAGGAACCTTCTGTTCTTCCCTCTTATTTACCAAATTTACTTGTAAATGGTTCGAGTGGTATTGCTGTTGGTATGGCAACTAATATTCCTCCTCATAACTTGAACGAGATTGTTGATGGTCTTGTAGCTTTAATTGATAACCCAAAAATGAAATCCGAAGATTTAATGAAATATGTAAAGGCTCCAGATTTTCCTACTGGTGGAATTATTTATGGATATGAAGGTGTAAGAGAAGCATACCTTACAGGAAGAGGAAGAATTATTCTTCGTGCAAAAGCAAATATTGAAACATTAAAAAATGACAGAGAAAATATTGTTATTACCGAAATACCTTATCAGGTAAATAAATCGGCATTAATTGAAAAAATAGCAGAACTTGTTAGAGATCAAAAAATTGATGGAATAGCAAATATTAGAGATGAATCTGACCGTGATGGCCTTCGTATTGTAATAGAAATGAAACGCGATGGTCAACCTGCTGTTACTCTAAATCAACTTTTCAAGCATACACAAATGCAGGTAACTTTTGGTGTAATTATGCTTGCACTTGTTAATGGAGTTCCAAAAGTTCTTACGCTGCAACAGATGATGCAGCATTTTCTCGACCATCGCATGGATGTTTTAATTAGAAGAACAAAATATGATTTAGATGCTGCAGAAAGACGTGCTCATATTTTAGAAGGTTATATAATTGCTCTCGATAACATTGATGCAGTAATTGAAACCATTAAAAAATCTAAAGATGTTGAAACTGCCAAACATAATTTAATGAGAAAATTTAAACTCTCCGAAATTCAGGCAAAAGCTATTCTCGATATGCGATTGCAAAGATTAACTGGATTGGAGAGAAAGAAAATTGAAGATGAGTATAAAGAAACTATCAAGTTAATTGAAAGATTGAAAGGAATTCTTGAAAGTGAAAAGAAAAGAAAACAAATCATAAAAGAAGAACTACTTCAATTAAAAGAAAAATATGGCGACGAAAGAAGAACGGAAATTATTCATGACTATAAAGATTTTTCACTCGAAGATATAATTGCAGAAGAAGATGTTGTTGTTACAATATCTCATCAGGGATTCATTAAAAGATTTCCAGTAAGTGGATATCGCAAACAGGCACGCGGCGGCAAAGGTGTTACAGGTGCTGGAACTAAAGACGAAGATTTTATTGAACATATGTTCATTGCTTCAACCCATCATTATATTATGTTCTTTACAGATAAAGGTAAATGCTACTGGTTGAAAGTTCACGAAATACCAGAAGGTGGAAGAGCCGCCAAAGGAAGATCAATACTTAATTTAATTGAAAAAGAAAAAGATGAAAAAATAACTGCATTTGTTACAGTAAAAGAATTTTCTGATGATAAATACGTAGTTATGGTTACAGAAAAAGGAACCGTTAAAAAGACAGTTCTTTCTGCATACTCCAATATTCGAAGAGGTGGTATTAATGCAATTAATCTTGCAGCTGGCGATAGATTAATCGAAGCTAAATTGAGTGATGGTAACAACGATATTATTATAGGAACAAGAAATGGTATGGCAATTCGATTTAACGAAAAAGATGTTAGAGATATGGGAAGAACTGCTACTGGTGTGCGTGGAATTAAATTGGGAAAAAATGATGCTGTTATTGGAATGATCGTGGTAAGAAATGCATCAACACTGCTTGTTGTAACAGAAAAAGGATTTGGCAAACGATCTGAAATTGAAGATTATAGATTAACAAAACGAGGCGGTAAAGGCGTAATAACAATTAAGACTTCTGAAAAGAATGGTAAATTAATTGCAATGAAAGAAGTTAATGATGGCGATGAATTAGTAATTATTACAACAAAAGGAATGGTAATTCGTCAGGCAGTAAGTGATATTCGTGTGATGGGAAGAAATACTCAGGGAGTGAGATTAATTAAATTAAACGAAGATGACGAAATTGCTGATATCGCAAGAGTAATCCCTGAAGATAAAACAGACGCAGAATAAAATAAAAGCTACCAGAAATTTATCCTGGTAGCTTTAATTTACTCTTTTTCTAATTTAATCAGGGGATTTTGGTTGTAAATCCGTGAATTAAAAATTTCTGAATCTTGTTCTTTCTCTATCTTTGCTGTTGGTTACAAAAAAGATTTCTAATTTTTAATTGATAAATGAGATTAATATGAAAAAAAATCTTTTTGCGATTTTCTTTTTTATTATATCCAGTGCATTAATTTTAAATGCACAAAGCACTACACTTCATATCCCGCTAAATTTTCTGAAAGCATACGAAAAACAAACACGCTCATTTGATGGTAAACCAGGCAAAAACTACTGGCAGAATAAAGCAGATTATTATATCAGAGCAGAAGTTTTTCCAAAGGAAAGAAAGCTGATAGGCGAAGAAACAATTGTTTATTATAATAATAGTCCAGACACACTTAATAGAATTGTTGTGAAATTACTTACTGATATATACAAAAAAGGAAATATGAGAGATTACCAAATTCCACCTGATGCAGTTAATGATGGTATGGAACTACAGAGTATTGTTTATAATGATGTTAATATTGGAATAAGTGATCGAAGAGATTCAAGTTACAGAGAAGGAACAAATCTTTTTATAAAATTACCTAAACAACTTTTACCTGAAGAGAAAGCAGAACTGAAATTTAAGTGGAGCTGCATTATTCCAGATAAAGCACAAATTAGAATGGGAGCTTATGATAGTACATCAATGTTTATTGCTTATTGGTTTCCACAAATTGCAGTGTATGATGACATTGATGGCTGGGATGTAATTAATTATACAGGCAATACAGAAACTTATAATGATTTTGGTAATTATGAAGTTGAATTAACTGTACCAAAAAATTTTGTTGTATGGGCAACAGGAGTTCTTCAAAATCCAGAAGAAGTTTTTTCTGAAAAGATTTTACAAAAATTTAAGAAAGCTTATGCAAGCGATGAGATTGTAAAAATTATTGAAGAGCAGGATTATAAAAATGGTAATATAACATTAAACAAAGAGAAGCTTACATATAAATTCAAAGCAGAATATGTTCCCGATTTTGCATTTGCACTCAGCAATCATTATCTCTGGGATGGTTCAAGTCTGGTAGTCGATTCAAATTCTGGAAGGAGAGCATTTATATCAGCTGTATATAAACCTGAATCAAAAGACTTTTATCAAGTTGCAGAAATTGCAAGAAAAACCATAGAGAGCTTTTCTAATCATATTCCTGGTTATCCATATCCTTATCCATCAATGACAGTTTTTAATGGACAGGGAGGAATGGAATTTCCAATGATGTGTAATAATTCTTCTACCGAAGATTTAAGAGCTACAGTTCATTTAACATCTCATGAAATTTGTCATACTTATTTTCCATTCTTTATGGGAATAAATGAAAGAAAATATGCCTGGATGGATGAAGGCTGGGCTACAATGTTACCATTCGATTTTCAAGCAGAAAATGCTGAAGGCTACGATCCAAGAGCAAGAAATGCTTCGGGATATAATGAAATAGGTGGTACAGATAGAGATTTGCCCCCGATGATTCCCGCTTATCAAATGAGAGGTTCTTCTTATCGAAATGCTTCTTATAGAAGAGCAGCTGCAGCTTACGAGTTTTTAAGAAATATGCTTGGTGATGAATTATTCAAAAAATGTTTGCATGAATATATTAATAGATGGAATGGAAAACATCCAGCTCCATACGATTTCTTTTTTACATTTAATGAAGTTGCAAGGCAAAACTTAAACTGGTACTGGAAAGCCTGGTTTTTTGATCCAAAATATCCTGACATTTCAATTAAAGAATTTCATCAGAAAAGAAATAAACTTGAAATAAAAATTTTTAATAATGGAGGTTTACCACTTCCAGTAAAATTAACAGCAACTTTTGATGATGGCACAAGCGAGTTAATTTACAAAGCAGAAGCAGATATCTGGAAAAATGGAGAACAAGAAAAAATCATTAGATTGAATTCGAAAAAGAAGATAGTAAAATTAGAATTGGGGAATCGTCAAATCCCCGATGTTAATTTTGAAAATAATCTTTATGTAGTGAAGTAATGATCATAATTTTTGCATAACGAGTACAAAATTAAATGAATAAGAGAATTTTATTTTTCATTATATATCTGTTACCCTTTTTTATTATTGCACAGGAATCTATAATTAAAAAAGGTGATATTTTATACTTATCAAATACTGTAGTAGTAAAATTTAAAGAGGATTATTACCCGCAAGAAATTCAACAAAAAATTAATTCTAAATTAAAAAAGAAAGTAGTCCACGAAGTTGAACCAATCTTTAGCAAGTTTGAAAATGTTTTAAAGAAAGGTCAGGATCAATTTAGCAGGATTTATAAATTAAAATTAGAAGATGGTAACGATCCATTCATAATATCAAACAAAATTTCAAAGCTAAAAGAAATTGAATGGGCTGAACCTAAATTCATAAGAGAAGTTACTTATTATCCTAATGATTCTATTTTTTTTGCTGGAACTCAAATTAATTTATCTCAAATAAATGCAATAAAGGCATGGGATATTACAAAGGGGGATTCTAATATAGTTATTGGAATAATTGATACTGGTGTTGACTGGCAGCATCCTGATATCAATGCAAATATTTACCGAGATAAAAATGGAAATATTGTTGGATACGATTTTGGAGGTTTAGATGGCACACCAGACGATGATCCTTCGGAAGATAAACCACCAATAATTATAAATATTGGTTATCATGGAACACATGTTGCAGGAATAGCATCTGCTGTTTCAGATAATCTTATTGGAATTGCATCTATAGGATATAATTGTTCTATAATGCCAGTTAAAGTTTCCAGAAACGATAAAAGAAATTCTCAGGGAGAACCATATATCTATTATGGTTTTGAAGGAATTAAATATGCTGCAGAACATGGTGCAAGAGTAATTAATTGTAGCTGGGGCGGTTATGGCTACTCGAGATATGAACAGGAAATTATTGATTATGCAATTTCTAAAGGTGCTTTGATTGTTGCTTCTGCCGGGAACGAAAATAAAAAATCTCCATTTTATCCAGCAAGTTATAATGGAGTTTTATCTGTAGGCTGGCTTGATAACGATGGACAGAAAAGAGCATATTATGAAAATTCTTCTGGAAGTAATTATGGCTATACAGTTGATGTTTTTGCACCGGGAACATCAATTATATCAACCTGGCCTACTATTTCTGGTCAAAAATACAAACAGATAAGCGGTTCATCTATGTCTGCACCGCATGTTGCTGGATTGGCTGGATTAATATTTTCTAGATTTCCGGAATTAAATCCATTGCAGGTTGCAGAAAGAATTAGAATGACATGTGATGATATTTATGACTATAATCCCGATAGCCTAAAATTTCTTTTAGGTAAAGGAAGAATTAATGCATTTAAAGCCGTAAAAGATACATCGCTAATTTCTATTAGAGCTGTTAACACTAAATTTATAGATAAAGGAAACGAAAATGGATTACTTGAAAATGGTGAACAGGTTTTTATAAATGTAACATTTCAAAATTTTCTTGACATTTCTTCGAATATCTCTGTTGAACTCATCTGTTCTGATCCGTATATACAAATAGTGAATAAAAATTTTACTATCAATCAATTAAATACTCTTGAAACAATAACAAATACTAATAATGATTTTTCTTTCAAAGTACTGGATGGAGCTCCATATAATCACACAGTTAATTTTATGTTGAAGTATAGTGGTAATAATTATTCAGACTTTCAATGGTTTAGTGTAAGAATAAATCCAACGTATGATACACACGTTGCTAATAAAGTTTCGATGACGATAACAAGTAAAGGAACTCTTGGTTTTAATGATTATCCAGATAATCAGGAAGGAGTTGGATTTAAGTATAAAGGTGGAGATAATTTGATGTTCGAAGGTGCATTTATGTATGGTATTTCCGATACTACAGTAATGGATGCTGCAAGAGAAACATATACTCAGAGAGAAGACTTTAGAATTATCGATCAATTTAAAATAATCAAAATGAATGGTGATGAAATTGGCACAACAAGATTCGATGATTATAATTTTGGTGAAGGAAGATTGGGCATAGAAACAACATTAAAATCATATTCATTTAGTCAGCCACCTTATGATAATTTTATTATTCTTGTAATGAACTTAAAAAATACAACATCAAAAAATATAAATGGTTTATATGCAGGATTCTTTTTTGATTGGGATATTCCTGCAGAAGATGCAACAAAAGATTCTGTTAATTATGATGAAACAGATAATTTTGGCTATGCTTACTGTGTGGATAAAAGTTTAAATCTACCTTTTGCAGGAGTTGCTTTAATTTCTTCAGATAAATTTGGTTTCTATCCAATCTATAACGAAGTAACATTGTTCGATATCGATCGAGGGGGTTTCACAAAAAAAGATAAATGGATTTCTCTTTCAAGCGGGATTATAAAGGGTGGTGCAGGAATTGCAGATGTTTCTTTTACTATTTCTGGAGGACCATTTAATATTCCTGCAGGAGAAACTTTGCCGGTTGCTTTTGCATTAGCAGCAGGTGAAAATCTGAATGAATTAAGAACTGCAATAAGGTTAAGCAGAGAAAAGTATAAATCAATTATTTCAGATGTTGAAGAAAAAATAACCTTACCAAAAAACCTTGTTTTATATCAAAATTATCCGAATCCATTTAATCCTTCTACAATTATTACTTACGAATTACCGGAAGAAAATTATGTAGTTTTAAAGGTTTATGATCTTCTTGGAAGAGAAATAGCAACCCTGGTTAATGAACAAAAACAACCTGGCAGATACAACATAGAATTTAATGGAGCTAATCTCACAAGTGGAATTTATATTTATGCACTTCGAGCTGGAAATAATCTGATAATTAAAAAAATGACATTGATAAAATAATCTTAGAATCTTTTATAATTAAAGCTGTATAATCTCTGTTTCTTGATTAACCCCTTCGTTTTTGATAAGTTTCTTATCAATTTCAAACAAATTTATGTGAGATATGAAATATCCATTTGAAGAAATCGAACTGAAGTGGCAAAAATTCTGGGAAGAAAGAAAAGTATTCAAAACAGATTTATCAAAAATCGATAAAAAACTTTATGTACTTGTAATGTTTATTTATCCTTCCGGGGCTAAAATGCATATTGGTCACTGGTATAATTATGGTCCAACAGATTCCTTTGCTCGTTATAAAAAGTTAAAAGGCTATAATGTTTTTGAACCAATGGGCTACGATGCTTTTGGATTGCCTGCAGAAAATTATGCAATAAAAACTGGTATTCATCCACAGGATAGTACTCTTCAAAATATTAAAGATATACGACAGATGTTAAATCGTATGGGAGGAATGTATGACTGGGATGCAGAGCTGATGACTTGCGTACCTGAATATTATAAATGGAATCAATGGTTATTTTTACAATTATATAAAAGAGGACTGGCATACAGAAAAAATGCTCCTGTTAACTGGTGTCCTTCTTGTCAAACAGTATTGGCACGTGAACAGGTATTAAGTAATGGTGGCTGCGAAAGATGTGGTACAACAGTTATTCAAAAAAATTTAACTCAATGGTTCTTTAAAATAACTCAATATGCAGATGAACTTCTTGATGGCTTGAACAAAATTGATTGGCCAGAAAAAACAAAAACAATGCAGATTAACTGGATTGGTAAAAGCTATGGAACTGAGATCGATTTTCAAATTGAAGGACACGATGAGAAAATAAAAGTGTTTACAACAAGACCCGATACTTTATTTGGTGTTACTTATGTAGTTTTAGCTCCCGAGCATGAATTGGTTCTTAAAATTACTAAACCCGAATATCGCGAGAAAGTAGAAAATTATATTGACTCAATAAAATCATTAACAGAAGTTGATAGAACATCAACAGTAAAAGAAAAAACTGGTGTTCCTACGGGGGCTTATGCAATTAATCCAGTAAATGGCGAAAGAGTACCAATCTGGATTGCAGATTATGTTCTTGCAACTTATGGAACCGGATGTGTTATGGCAGTACCCGGGCATGACGAACGTGATTTTGAATTTGCAAAAAAGTTTAATCTTCCAATTAGAAAAGTGATACTTCAACCAGGCACGAAAGAAGAAGATGAATTAACGCAAGCTTACACAGATGTTGGAATAATGATTAACTCAGGAAAATATAATGGCTTGAGTTCAGATGTTGGAATTGAAAAAATTTCGGAAGATTTAGAAAAACAGGGTGTAGGCAAAAGAACTGTAAATTATCGATTAAGAGATTGGTTAATTTCACGTCAGAGATATTGGGGTACGCCAATTCCAATTATTCATTGTGAAAAATGTGGTGAAGTTCCTGTGCCAGAAGATCAATTACCTGTAATTCTACCTTACAATGTAAATTTTAAACCCGAAGGTGGTTCACCACTTGCAAGCTGCGAAGAATTTATAAATACAACCTGTCCAAAGTGTGGAGCCCCTGCTAAACGCGACCCGGATACAATGGATACTTTTGTTGATTCTTCCTGGTATTATTTGCGTTACTTAAATCCAAAATATGAAAAAGGAATGTTCGATGTTGATTTAGCAAATAAATGGACACCCGTTGATATATATGTCGGTGGAGCTGAACACGCTACCATGCACTTACTTTATGCTAGATTCATTCACAAATTCTTAAGAGATATTGGACTTGTTAATAGCGATGAACCATTCCTTAAATTAATTCATCAGGGCACCATTACAAATCAAGGTGCTAAAATGTCTAAATCAAAAGGGAATGTTGTTGATCCAAATACTTTCCTTGAACAATTTGGCTCAGATGTTTTCAGAATGTATCTAATGTTTATGGGCCCATACGAAATGGGTGGTGACTGGAGCGATAAAGGAATTGTTGGTGTCGATAGATTTGTTCAACGTATTTATACTTTATTTGAATCGAATAAAAATATTGCAAAAGAATATCCATCAAAAGATAAATATGACTTAAGCGAATTAAATGATGTTGAAAAAAATATTTATCGAAAAGTAAATCAAACACTGGCAAAGGTTGATACTGAAATTGATAATTTCAGATTCAATACTGCAGTGGCTGCACTCATGGAATTATTAAACGAATTTAAAAATATTAATGAATGCCGTAAAGATTTACAAACATATGCACTCGAAAGATTTGCTTTGATGATTTCACCGCTTGCACCACACCTTGGCGAAGAATGCTGGAGTTTAATTGGTAAAGAAAAATCAATTTATGAAAACCCATTCTGGTTCGAAGCAGATCCGGCTGCATTGATTAAAGAAAATGTTATTATTGTAGTTCAAATTAATGGTAAGGTTAGAGCTAAAATAGAAATGCCAGCAGATTTATCCGAAGAAGAAGTAAAAGCAAAGGTCTTTAATGATGAAAAAGTAAAAGGCTATGTTAATGGAAAACAAATTATTAAAGAAATTTATGTGCCTAATAAGATTTATAATATTGTAGTAAAATAATGCATTATACAATTACATTACCCAAATATTAGGATTAATTTATGCTCGATATAAAATTCATTCGTGAAAATCCTGAACTGGTAAGACAGGGATTATTAAATAAAAATTCTGCAGATGTTGTAAATGAAATTTTAGAACTTGATGAGAAAAGAAGAAGTTTGATAGCAAAAAGTGATGAATTAAAAGCTCTGCGTAATAAAGTTTCTTCTCAAATTCCAATCTTAAAAAAGAAAGGAGAAGATACTTCTGCTATATTTGCTGAAATGAAAAAAGTTGGAGATGAAATTGCAGAACTGGATAGACAATTAAAAGAAGTAGAAGAAAAATTAGAAGAAACTTTAAGATGGACTCCAAATATTGCTCATCATTCTGTTCCTGTTGGCAAAAGTGCAGAAGATAATGTTGAAGTGCGTCGCTGGTTGCCAGATGGTTTTTCATTCGAATTTGATTTTGAAGTTAAAGATCACATTGAACTTGGTAAAAAACTTGACATACTCGATTTTGAAAGAGGCACAAAAATTTCTGGTTCTGGATTTCCACTATATAAAGGAAAAGGGGCTACACTCGAACGTGCTCTAATAAATTTTATGCTCGATTTTCATCTTCAGCATCATGGATACAAAGAAATTTTTCCCCCTATTCTGGTAAATCGTGAATCTATGAAGGGAACAGGACAAATTCCCAAAATGGAAGAAGATATGTATTTGATAGAAAAAGATGGACTTTATCCAATTCCAACAGCTGAAGTTCCAATAACAAATATTCATCGCGATGAAATTTTACAGGAAAAAGATTTAACAATAAAATATGTTGGTTATACACCATGTTTTAGAAGAGAAGCTGGTTCTTATGGAAAAGAATCAAAAGGATTTTTAAGAGTTCATCAATTTAATAAAGTTGAAATGGTTAAGTTTGCTAAACCAGAAGATTCGTATGATGAATTGGAAAGTCTGGTAAAAGATGCAGAGGATATTTTACAGGCATTAAAAATTCCCTATCGTGTAATTTTATTGTGCACGGGAGATTTGAGTTTTTCTGCAGCAAAGTGTTACGATATTGAAACATGGTCTCCTGCAGAAAAAAAATGGCTCGAAGCTTCATCGTGCAGTAACTTCGAAGCTTTTCAGGCTCGTCGAGCAAATATTAGATTTAGAAGAGAAGAAACAAAAAAAGTTGAATTTGTTCATACATTAAATGGTAGCGGTCTTGCTACAAGCAGACTTATGGTTTCACTCCTTGAAAATTATCAAACACCAGAAGGAAAAGTAATAGTTCCAAAGGCTCTTCAAAAATATACTGGATTTGAAATTATAGAGTAAATTGCTAATTGAATTTTTATTTTTGATTTTATGTTAGGAAATTAAAATTGGCAGGAAATTGTTCAGAAATCTATTATATCTTAAAAAGTATTTTCTTCGATATAAAAATACACTGTTGTTAGGTATATTATTTATTATCATTTCTAATATTGGTTCAGTCTATGTTCCTATTCTTATAAAAGATGGAATTAACTCACTTAAAGAAAATATAAATACAGGTGTAATTCTTAAATATGCATTGCTTATTGTGGGGATTACACTTGTTTCAGGTGTATTTCAATTTTTAATACGCGAAACTATAATTGTTGTTTCCAGAAAAATTGAATATGATTTAAGACAGGACTTCTGGCAACACATTCAAAAGCTTCCATTAAGATTCTTTCAGAATAATTCTACTGGCAATATAATGGCTCATGCTACTAATGATATAAATGCTGTTCGTTCGTTTGTTGGACCAGCTGTAATGTATTCGATTGATAATGGTGTTTTATTTATCATGATAATTTCAATTATGATTTCTTTAAGTCCAGTGCTTACTTTTTATGCATTATTGCCATTACCGGTTTTATCTTTTCTTGTTTATGTAGTTATGAAAAAGGTTCACAAAAGATATGTAAAAATTCAAGAAAAATTTTCTGACTTAACAACACTTGCACAGGAAAACTTTTCTGGAATTAGAGTAATAAAATCTTATGTGCGTGAAAATTATGAAATCAATAAGTATAAAGAACACAGTTTTGAATATCTAAAACGTAAGATGGATCTGGTTCGACTTCAAGCTCTGTTTCATCCTATATTTTTTATGATAGCTGGACTATCTGCCATAATTGTTATTTTGATTGGTGGAAGAATGATAATGAAAAATCAATTGTCTCTTGGTGTAATTGCTGCATTTATTGCTTATTTATCAATGCTAATATGGCCAATGATTTCTTTTGGATTTGTAGCTAATATTGTTCAACAGGCAGAAGCCAGTATGAAAAGATTGATGAAGTTCTTTAATGAACCTTATGAAATATCTGATAGTTCTATTACAAATTATTCTATTAATTCATTAGAAGGGGAAATCGAATTTAAAAATGTTTCATTTAAATATGGGGAATATCTTCCACTGGTTCTTGATAATATTAATCTGAAAATAAATAAAGGTGAAACAGTTGCTTTTATTGGTAAAACCGGAGCGGGCAAAACAACACTTATTAATCTAATACCAAGAATGTACGATGTTACATCTGGAGAAATTTTAATTGATGGCTATAATATAAAAGAAATACCTTTAGCTGTATTAAGAAGACATATTGGTTATGTACCGCAGGAAACATTTTTATTTTCTGATACACTCGAAAATAATATTGCTTATGGATTGAATGGTTATGATAAATCTTTAATACAATATGTATCAGAAATTGCTCAGCTTACAAAAGATGTAAAAGATTTTCCTGATGGATTCAATACAATTTTGGGAGAAAGAGGAATTACACTTTCAGGTGGACAGAAACAGCGAACAACTTTAGCACGTGCATTAGCCACAGATCCCAAAATTTTAATTCTCGACGACTCTTTCTCTGCAGTCGATACTAATACAGAAGAAGAAATCTTAAAAAGACTCAGAGAATTTATGAAAAATAGAACAAGTATAATTATAAGTCATAGAATTTCTACAGTTAAGGAAGCAGATAGAATATTTGTTCTGGAGAATGGAAAAATTACAGAAGAAGGGACTCACGATGAATTAATTGCTAAAGGAGGATTCTACTCAGAACTTTATTACAAACAATTACTTGAAGATGAATTAAAAGAAATTAATTGAGGAAAGTAAATATGAAAAAAATAAAAGTTGCCTTCTTTTCAATTCCAACAAAAGAAAAAAATTATTTGAATAAAAGATTCGATAAGAATAAATATGAGTTATATTTTTTCAAAGATAATTTAAATTCGGGGAATTCTATTCTTAAAGAGATAGATGTTTTATCTGTATTTATTTACGATAAAGTTGATAAAGAAATTATAGACAAAGCAAAAAAACTTAAGTTAATCGCAACAAGAAGTACTGGATTTAATCATATTGATATTGAATATGCAAAGAAAAAAAATATTTCTGTTTGCAATGTTCCATATTATGGTGAAAATACTGTTGCCGAACATACATTTGCATTGATACTGGCTCTTTCAAGAAATCTTCATAAAGCATACATAAGATCACAGCAAAGTATTTTTACTTTAGATGGATTGCGTGGATTCGATCTTCGTGGAAAAACAATTGGAGTTATAGGTGCTGGAAGTATTGGAGTTCATGTAATGAAAATTGCAAAGGGATTCGGTATGAAAGTTTTAGCTTATGATATTCGAAAAAATCATATACTCGAAGAATTACTCGATTTCAAATATGTTGATCTGGATGTGTTATTAAGTTCTTCTGATATTATAACTCTGCATTGTCCTTACAACGAACAAACTCATCATATGATTAATATGAATAATATTCATAAAGTTAAAAAAGGTGCATTGTTTATAAATACAGCAAGAAGTGGATTAATAGAACCTGCAGCACTTTACTATGCAATTGATAAGGGAATTTTTGGTGGAGCTGGACTTGATGTTTTTGAAGGAGAAGAGTTGCTTAAAGAAGAAAATCAAATGTTAACAAAGAATGTTCCCATACAAAATGTTGAAGCTCTATTAAAAAGAAATTTATTACTGCGTAGAGAAAATGTAATTATTACACCACACATGGCATTCGATTCTCACGAAGCTATAGAAAGAATACTTGATACAACTTATGAAAATATTACATCGTTTTTTGAAAATAAAAATTATTATAAGGTTGTTTAATGTCTGACATACATGGTGATGAAATATTAGGCAAAGCCTACGATTCGAAATTAATGAAAAGATTATTGCAGTATGTTAAGCCATATAAAAAATATGTTATTCTGGCAATCTTTCTAAATATACTTGTTGCTGCTCTTGGTCCACTTCGTCCCTATCTTACAAAGATAGCAGTTGATGATTACATATCAGCAAAAGATTGGAATGGATTAATTGTCATAAGCATAATTTTATTGGCTTCTCTTACTTTTCAGGCAACTGTACAATACTTTCTTACATATTTTACTGAATTGATGGGTCAAAAAATTATTTATGATTTGCGTGTACAGATATTTTCCCATGTTCAAAAACTTGCATTAAGATTTTTTGATAGAACACCAATCGGAAGAATTGTAACAAGAGTTACAAATGATGTTGAATCTTTAAACGAAATGTTTTCTTCTGGAATTGTTGCAGTTTTTAGTGACATTTTTGTTATAATCTGGATTTTTGTTTTTATGTTTTCTCTTTCTTGGAATTTAGCTCTTGTGACTCTTTCAATAATTCCAATATTATTTTATGCTACATTTTTATTTAGAAAAAAAGTAAGAGAAACTTATAGAGATGTTCGTTATCATCTTGCAAGATTAAACTCTTATATGCAGGAACATGTAACAGGAATAAATATTGTTCAAAACTTTGTTAAAGAAGAAGAAGAATTGAAAAAATTTTCTTCAATCAATAGTGATTACAGAAATGCCAATATAAAATCTGTTTTCTATTATGCTGTTTTCTTTCCTTTTGTAGAACTTTTAAGCTCAATTACAATTGGTTTAATTATCTGGTATGGTGGTGGCGAAGTAATTCAAAAACATTTAACGATTGGAGTTTTATTTGCATTCCTTCAGTATACAGAAATGTTCTGGAGACCAGTAAGAGATCTTTCGGAAAAATATAATATACTTCAAACAGCAATGGCTTCTTCAGAAAGAATTTTTAAATTACTTGATGATAAGACTTTTGTGAAGAATCCAGAGAATCCCATAATATTGACAAACATTAAAGGGGAAATTGAATTTAAAAATGTCTGGTTTGCTTATAATCCAGAAGAATATGTATTGAAGGATATATCATTTAAAATAAATCCAGGCGAAACAGTTGCAATAGTGGGAGCTACTGGTGCTGGCAAAACAAGCATTATAAATATTCTAACAAGATTTTATGATATTCAGAAAGGGAGTATTAAAATTGATGGTATTGATATACGCGATATTGATAAACATAATTTAAGAAAATTCATCTCGGTTGTTTTGCAAGATGTGTTTTTATTTTCAGGAACAATTAAATCTAATATTTCTCTTGGGTCACAGGAAATATCTGATGAAAAAATTATTGAAGCTGCTAAAATAGTTGGTGCTCACGATTTTATTTCAAAACTTCCTAATGGTTATGATGAAGAAGTAAAAGAAAAAGGAGCAACATTGAGTGTGGGTCAAAAACAATTGATTTCTTTTGCACGAGCTCTGGCATTTAATCCACAAATTTTAATTCTCGATGAAGCTACTTCGAGTATTGATACAGAAACAGAAATCTTAATTCAGAATGCAATAGAAAAATTACTTAAAGGAAGAACTTCTATTGTTATTGCACATCGATTGTCCACAATTCAAAATGCAGATAAAATTCTTGTTATGCACAAAGGTGAATTAAGAGAAATTGGAACACATCAAGAATTGCTTGCAAAACGTGGTATTTATTATAAACTGTATCAATTGCAATACAAAGATCAAGAAGTTATAAAAACTACATTTGATAAATAAAGACATTCGTTTTTTAATTACTCGACAAAATGAATTTTAATGTTTACTATTTCTGGCACACTGCCCAGTCTAACTGGAGGACCCCAACCGCCAGCTCCACATGAAACATAATAGTGTGTATTCCCTTTTCTTTTATAACCCCAGGGCAATTCATAAATTTTTTTAAGTAAGTAATTGAGTGGCCACAATTGTCCATTATGAGTATGTCCAGAAAGTTGTAAATCAATCTCATTTTCTTCAGCTTCTTCAAGATGAAAAGGTTGATGATCCATTAAAATTATTGGTAAAGATTTATCAATCCCATTAACCAGTTCACTTAATTTTTTTCTTTTCTTACCTGTGAAACGATCTATCGATCTATCTTCTCTTCCAATAATATAAAATGAATTATTAATTAGAATCGCAGTATCCTGCAACATTTTAATATTGTGTGCGTTTAGATAATTTACTGCTTCTTTTACACCACCAATATATTCGTGATTTCCTGTGATCCCATAAATTCCATATTTTGCTTTTAATTCGTATAAGGCTTTACCTACATTGTCTTTCAGCACTGGCTTAATATCTTCATCAATAATGTCTCCAGCAAAAAGAATAAGATCTGGTTTTAGTTTATTTATTTTATCAACAATTTTATAAGCAAACTTTTGTCCATTTATTGTTCCCAGATGTAAATCTGAAGCCATAACAATATTTAGCGAATTTAAATTTCCTGCTTTTTTATTGATGAAGATTTCGTAGTGACGAACATTAATAATTTTTGTGGTTAAATATCCACCAGCAATAATAATGAAAATTAATACTGCTCCCGATATTGCTATAAAGTTTTTTACATTTATTAGATTCTTATTTGGAATATCAGGAAAAAATGGAAGGAAGTGATTTATTAATCTTAATAAATCAATCACAATTATGAAAAAGAAAGAATAAAACATTACAGCTATCCAGAAAGAACCACACCAGATTAGAAAATCACTTAAATATGAGACCCAGTAATTTTCGAGCACTCTGCCTGCAATGTAAGATAAAGCAAAGAATATCAATAAAATCAGAGAAATGTTTTTATAATTATCTGGAATAACAGAAAGAATTTTACGTATAACATAAAAGTTTATTAATCCATAAATTGAAAATACTATTGCAAAAAAGATTATTGCTTGATTGGTTCTCATAATAATTCTTTTTAATTAATTGTGGCTTTTCTTTTATTAATAGCTTTTTGATAAAGTTGAATATATTTTTCTGCAGATTTCTTCCATGAATAATCTTTACTCATTCCATTTAATTGAATTTTTTTCCAGATATCTTTTAAATGAAAATCGTGAAGTGCACGTTTAACCGTATCTAAAAGTGCGTGCCCAGAGTAATCCTGGAAAGAATATCCAGTTCCTATTTCTTGTCCCATTGCTAAATATTCATTCCAGTCTAAGACTGTATCTGCAAGTCCACCTGTTTTTCGAACTATTGGGACAGTTCCATATTTAAGTGAATAAATTTGATTTAGTCCACATGGTTCATATTTTGATGGCATTAAAAATATATCAGCACCAGCTTCGATTAGGTGTGCAAGTTCGTTATTATATCCTATGTATGAATGTACTTTTGTTTGATATTTATGTGCTAAATGATAAAAAAGTTCTTCGTAACGATGTTCACCGCTACCAAGTATGATCCATTGAGCATCTAATTCCATCAATTCATTTATTACAAAAGAAATTATATCAAAACCTTTTTGTGGAATAAGTCTTGAAATTATACCAATTACAGGAATATGTTCATTAAATGGTAAGTTTATATGTTCAAGTAAGTATTTTTTGTTTTTTAGTTTTCCAGATAAATCATTAATTGAATAATGGTATGGAATAAATTTATCTATTTCAGGATTCCAGATATTATAATCAACACCATTTAAGATTCCATAAAAATCATCTTTACGCATTTGCAAATATTCATGCATTCCTTCACCATATTCTGGAGTAAGTAATTCTTTTGCATATGTTTCGCTAACAGTGTTTAATATATCTGCTGTAAAGATTGCCATTTTTAAAAAATTTACATCACCAAAATATTCACCAATTCCACCATGAAGAAAATGTTCGTATCTAATTTCTGCTTTGTGAAAAGCTTCTTTAGAAAATCTGCCCTGATAAGCAATATTGTGAATTGTAAAAAGAGTAGCTGTTTTTTCAAATAATTTATCCCAGCCATAATTTTCTCTTAATAAGACTGGAATTAAACCTGTTTGCCAATCGTTACAATGAATTACATCTGGAGCCCATTGAAGTCGTTGTAAAATTTCAATTACACTTTTTGAAAATAATATAAATCTTTCATCTTCATCATAATCATTAGTGTAAATTCTGTAGCGATGAAAATAGTATGGACAATCAACAAAATAAACTTCAACATTTGATTTTAAATCTGGAATTGAGTTTGGTAGATTGGCTGTATGAACATGAACAGAATGAACTTTTCCAGCTACACGTACAGGTATTTCTCCAATATCCCATCGATACGATAATCCATGTTCAACTTCGCCGAATGTATTATACTTTGGCATAAAGACTTTAACATCGTGTCCGAGCTTAGAAAGTTCTAATGGAAGAGAACCAGAAACATCTGCAAGTCCACCAGTTTTAGCATAGGGATAAACTTCGCTCGATACAAATGCTATTTTCATGTACTAAAATTTATTAATTATAATTACAAAGATAAGGAAAGAAAATATTTGAATGATAAGCTAATTGCTCATAAGATTTGTAATGAAACGCATATTTTTAGAGTTCGAATTAGATATTATTATTTTTAATACAGCAGTAATAGGAACAGATAGAAACATTCCAACTATGCCCCATAAATAGCCCCAGAGCATTAACGATAAAAGAATAACAAGTGGATTTAAACCTAATCTACTACCAAAAATTTGTGGTTCAATTATGTTTCCAATTATGTTATGCACAATAATAATTGTTGCTGCAACAAGAAGTGAATAACCAGTTGATTCATATTGAATTAATGTCATTAATGAAGGCAGTACAACAGCAATTATTGAACCAATATTTGGTATAAAATGAAGTAATACCGATAGAGTAGCCCAGACAATATAAAATTCAACTCCGAACAACCAGAGAATTGTGCCCACCAGAATTCCAAGTAATATGCTAATAAAAAATTTTGTGAGAATATATTTTTGAATTTGTTCTGTGATGTCTTTAAAAGTTTTTCGTAATTTCATTTCTCTTTGAATGGTTAGAGTTGCAAGCTGTTCATCTATTGATTGATCGGGATTATCGAGCAATTCTTGTTTTTGCTTTAATTCTTTTTTTAGTTTTTTAATTGTGGTTTTAACATTTTTTTCAACATAACGAAGTCTAATAGCTTCTACAATTTTATCGTGACCACTGCTAATGAAGATAAAGAAGAAAAGAATAAGAAATAGATTTGTGAAAATATCAATTGTAGATGAAAGAATTCCACTTGCAATATCGGTATAGTTTAATGTTCTTAAAAATTTGCTCATGGTAAAATTTGTTAGAAGTGGGTCTCTTATTCCAAGTGATCTTGATACTGTTCGAATAATGTGGCTTAGTTTATCTACATACGCAGAGATATTTTCGCCAAATTGAAGAAATGCATTAAGTACAATTTGAGTAATCCCAAAGAAAAATCCTAATGTAATTAATAAGTTCATAATTATAAGAATGCTTAACGGGATCTTTTTGAGCTTTAGATAATTATTCATTGGTTCATAAACAAAGAATAAGAGATATGCAATTACAAAGGGAATAAAAATATGGCGTAATTCTTTAAGTGTGAAAAAGATTATAAAAAGCCCTATTACAGAGACAAAAAATTTAATTGTCGAATCGGGGGTTATCTTTTTCATGAGCTTAAGTTTTTTCATGAGTAAATATATAAAAAGAGAATTTAATTTTTTTGACAGGTTGATTTAAAATAAAGCGGGATACAGAATTTCTTCTGTATCCCGAACAAGGAAGGTTTATAGAGTTAATTTTCGAATTCTGGTTCTACTTCCATATCATTCTGGCGTTCTTGATTTCGTCTGTCGTTTTTATAATTATTAAAATTGAATCTCAAATTCAGCATTACAATTGGCCATTCACGTTCAGCAGAGCGATAGTTGTAAAAATTGTATGAAGAATTTTCTGATTTGAATTTTGATGCACCAAATAAATCTCGAATCTGAAGAGTTGCAGTTAACATTTTGCCAAGTAAATCCTGTCGTATTCCAATATTTGTAGATACAAAACCTTCTCTTTTTCCCTGCGAAGAAACTGTTGGACTATTATACATAAGATTAAGTTGAAGTTGTGTTGTGCTGAAAAGTTTTATATTATTATTAAATCTCAAATTCCAGTTAAAACTATTTCTCGAAAATGGCAGATTGTTTAATACACCTTCGATTTTGTAATTATATAAGTTGCCCATCAAATTAATATTCCAGTTTTTAATTAAATCAAAATTTAGGAATAGTTCTGTACCAAGTGAATAATCTTTTCCAATATTATCCACTGTTTGTAATGCAACATTTTCTGAGTAAACAGATCTAATATGTTCGATTTTGTTATTTGTAACTCTATAATAAACATCAAGTGAAAAAACTGTTCTACCTAATAAAGCCTGATAACTAAGTTCGTATGAATCAATTAATTCAGGAAGAAGAGCAGGATTTCCCATTCTTACATTATATGCATCCATCCAGGTTAAAAATGGTTCAAATTCCCATCCACGTGGACGATTAATTCTTCTTGTATAGCTGGACATTACTTGATGACCTGGCATAATTTCATAAGAGAGATGAATTGTTGGAAAGAAATCCCATCTATCAACCTTAAACAATTGATTTGTTTCTGGTATTTTAACTTCTCTACCAGTATATTCAGTTCTTAATCCAAGTTGATAACCTAATGTCGAAATTTTACTTGAGTAAAGAGAATAAAAAGCAAGTTCATTAGAATAAAAATCTGATTTATTACTGAATTGGGGTACAAATTCAAATTGATTGGTGTTAGGATTGTAATCGTATAATTTATAATTTTCGCTGGATATTTCAATTTGTCCCTGATAACCAGCTTCGAATTTACTGTTCTGTCCAAGCGGGAGTGTGTAATCAATTTTTGTTCTTAAATTATTTTCTGGTTCTTCTTCTGTAGTTTGTTTTCCTTTTATAATATCTTCAATTTCAAAAAGTTTGTTTGTTGATTCATCATTAGATTTTCTTGAGCTGAAAAAGATCTCAGCAGAAATTTCGTGTCCTTTATCTTCGAATGGATGATTATAATTTGCAAATAAAGAATAAAAATCTCCTGAACGAGAATCTTCTGTTTTACTTATATAATTTGATTTTATTTCGCTTAAAGAATTCCATTCACTATAGTTGAGATTAGAATTACCACCGAAATCTCTTCCGCCAAATCTTCCACCTAAAGTTAGATTGTTTTTATTTCCTAAATCAAAAGTAACTGAACCTCTCAAACCAAAGAAGTTCATTTTTCTATCGAACCGTCCATTTGAGTTATAATAAGTTATTTTATTTCCATCATCATTCCAGTTTTGTTCGAGAGTATTCATATAGAAATTTCTATTGTTATAATCAATACCAATCTCTGCCTGGAAATCTTCATTCTTAAAATTTGATACTGCTTCGCCGCCATATTTATTTCTTAAGCCACCATTTAAGTTAAGTATTCCACTTATACCAATGTTTTTATTTTTTTTCATAACTATATTAATAATCCCAGCAGTTCCTTCTGGATCATATTTTGCGGAAGGATTTGTTATAATTTCTATGCTTTCAATTGCACTTGCAGGTATTTGTTGAAGTGCTTCACTTCCCTCAAGAATTGAAGGTTTGCCGTCAATTAAAACTGTAAAACTTCCACTTCCACGTAAACTAACATTCCCTTCTACATCAACAGTTATCGAAGGAACATTTTCAAGAACGTCTACTGCTGTTCCCGAAACAGATGAAAAACTTTCTGCTACATTTATTACTTTTTTATCTATCTGGTAAGAAATTTGAGCTCGTTCACCGCTTACAACTACATCACCAGTTTGAATTGTTTTTGGTTTTAAATAAATTTTGCCAAGGTCTATTTTTGCTGGACCTCTTACTTGAATTTTGTCAATGAATTTATTTTCAAAACCAATGAAACTTACTCGTAAATAATAATTTCCACCACGTATGTTTTCCAGAATAAAATAACCTTTTGAATTTGTTACAGTACCGGTTACCTGAGTACTATCAGAAGCTCTAAATAGAACAATATTAGCAAATTCCATTGGAACCGAAGAAGATTCATCAAAGACGTATCCTTCAATTGTTGCACTACCAGGTTGACGGGGTTGAGAGAAAATTTGAATAAAAGACAGAAGAAAGAACAGGATAAAAAGAAATTTTTTCATAGCTCACCTTAAATTATAAATTTTCGGTTGTTTGACATTTATTTCAGAGTTATAAGTTTAAATATTTCCTGAAAATAATTTATGAACCGATTAATATGGACAAATCTGGACATTTTGGTCTATTGCTTGCCTTTCTTTCTCAAATTTTGAAATAAAAGGTATATTTTATACTTTTGAAATAATAAATTTAAGATATTATGGAATTAAAAATAAAAGATATAGTTAAACTTCTTAATGTTTCTGAGAAAACTGTTTATAGATGGATAAAAGAGAATAAAATTCCCTGCTATAAAATTAATCACCAGTATCGATTTAATCGTGCTGAAATAAACGAATGGATATTAAGTAATAAAATTGAACTTTTACCTTCGCTTATAAATATTTCATTAAATCAAAATAACTTAAGTTCGCTTCTTGAAAAAGGTGGTGTTTATTATGACATAGAAGGTGATACAGTAAGTGATGTTTTAAGAAATGCTGTAAATGTTATTAATATCCCCCAGAATTTATCAAGAGAAAATATATTATCTGCATTATTGAAAAGAGAAGAATTAATGCCAACCGCAATTGGAAAAGGAATAGCAATACCTCATCCAAGAAATCCAATAATAACAGATTTGAATAGTGCAAGGGTTTCAATTTGTTATTTAAAAAATCCAGTTGATTTTGGCTCATTAGATAATGAACCAGTTCATACTTTATTTGTTTTACTTACTGCAAGTCCCAAAATGCATTTAGAGGTATTGTCTAAAGTATCGTATTTATGTCATACAGAAGTCTTTTTAAAAATGCTAAAAGATCGCTCGCCTTATGAAAGCCTGCTTGAGTTTATTAGAATGAAAGAAAAAGAATGGCAATCAAGGGAGGCTAAAGTTTAATGGATTATTTCTTATTTGGTTCATTGTTTTACCTTCTTGGTGGTATTATTCCTTTATTTTTTAAAGATAAAGATAAATCTAAAGTATTTGTAATTTTTGCATCTATTGCTTTATTATTTTTATTTCCCTTCTCATTAAATATATTGCTTGGTGGGGATAAAATAGAATCGTTGTTTTTATTTAATTTACCAATAGGAACTGTTCCTGTTCGCATAGATCCACTTTCTGCATTTTTCATACTTATAATATCACTGGGCGGATTTTTTTCTGCTATTTATTCTTCGGGTTATATGAAAATATATCTCGAAGAATATTCACTATCTTCTTTTTATTTCTTTTTGGGTTTGCTGATATTTTCGATGCTGATGGTTGTTACTGTTCAGAATGCAATAATGTTTTTAATAATCTGGGAGATAATGTCGCTATCGTCATATTTTCTGGTACTTTTTGAAAATAAAAAGGAAGATATAAGAAAAAATTCCAACTACTATTTGATTGCAATGCAAATTGGTGCAGCATTTTTAATTGCTGCTTTTAGTTTAATTTCTGTTAAGTCCAACTCAGTTGATTTTCTTGATTTTAAAAGTTTATTAAATAATCAAAATAAATATTCATTTCTCCTCTTTATATTATTTTTTATTGGTTTTGGTACAAAAGCAGGTTTTGCACCATTCCATACCTGGCTTCCAAAAGCTCATCCTTCAGCTCCCACTGGAATTTCTGCAATTATGTCTGGAGTAATGACAAAAACAGGTATTTATGGAATTTTAAGAATTATTTCACTTATGGACGTTATTGATCCATTTATTGCATATATGATTTTTTATATAGGACTTATTACAGGAATTATTGGTATTATAAATGCAATTTCTCAGGATGATATAAAAAGATTTCTGGCATATTCCAGTATTGAAAATGTAGGTATTATTGGTACTGCATTAGGCTTGGGTTTAATAGGAATAGTTTATGAAATAAAATTTGTTGCTTTAATGGGGTTAATAGGTGCAATATTACATATAATTAACCATTTTACTTTTAAGAGTGTTTTGTTTTTTGGAAGTGGTATTATTTATTCACAAACTCATACACGTAGTTTAAACAAACTTGGCGGGCTGATTAAATTTCTTCCAATTACATCTGTAATGTTTTTAATATCTTCTCTTGCAATTAGCGGTTTGCCTTTGTTTAATGGATTTATAAGTGAGTTTGCAATCTACCTTGGTTTTGTAAAAGCTTTTTCTTTTAGCAATGTTTTTGTAAATGTAGGTGCAATTCTTGGACTATCTGGTTTAGCATTCATTGGATCTGTTGCTCTACTTGGATTTACGAAATTGTATGGTATCTGTTTTTTAGGTATTCAACGTAATGAATTTCATATTCAACCTAACGAAAAAAATCGTTTACTACTAACACCAATGCTAATACTTACTGGAATGATTATAATAAGCGGAATATTTCCTTATGTGATGTTAATACTTATAAAAAATATATTGTACCAATTTTTACATTATGATTTTGAAAAAGACTTTAAATTTATTTCCGATATCTACGGCTCTATTTCAATAGTGTTATTAGTTTTTTTGGCTTTAGCATTATTCATTTACTTTATACGATATTTATTATTAAAGAATAGAAAAATTGAAGAATTTAAAACCTGGGATTGTGGCTATCAAATAACAAGTAGTAGATTACAATATACAGGTGGATCTTTTGTTCAACCTTTTCTCCATCTTGTTAAAGAGATGGTTCCTCAAAAAATTGAAGTTAAGAAAGAACAAATATTATTTCCAGAGAAAGCAAGTCTTGTAAGTTATACACACGATTTCCTGGAAAAATTTTTAATCCAGCCAGTAGTTAAATTTTTGAAATTATCTATGGAACTCTTTGCTTGGATACAAAGTGGTAAAATGCAGCAATACATAATTTATGGTCTTATATTTTTGTTGTTTATTTTGATATGGATATTTGGAGTATCTTAAATGGTAAAAATTATTATTTACATTTTTTTGATTATCTCCCCTTTTTTCTTTGTAGGAATTATTAATCGAGTAAAAGCATTATGGGCAGGAAGAAAAGGAACTCCAATTTTACAAGCTTATTATGATTTTTTGAAGTTACTCCAAAAAGGTGAGGTAATAAGTAAAACAACTTCTTTTATTTTTAGATTAACTCCATCGATAAATGTTGCATCGATGTTGATTGCGTTACTAATTATTCCAATTCCTCTTTTAGGAAGCATAATAAAATTTCCAGCTGACTTTGTTTTATTCTCTTATATTCTTGGATTTTCAAAATTTATGACTGTACTTGCCGCACTCGATACAGGAAGTAGCTTTGAAGGAATGGGTGCAAGCAGAGAAGCTACTTTTTCTACTATTAGTGAAACGGCATTCTTTATAATTATTGGAACATTGGCTTTACTTACAAATCGATTATCTTTCGAATCAATTTTTCTTGTTTTGAATTTAAGCTCTGGCTATACAGCTCTTGTTAAGATACTTCTTGTGATCTCAATTTTTATAATGTTATTAGCAGAAGGCAGTAGAATTCCTGTTGACGATCCCAATACTCATCTCGAGTTAACTATGATTCACGAAGTTATGATACTTGATTATTCTGGACCAGATTTAGCTTTGATTAATTATGCTGCTTCTTTAAAAATGTTATTGTTTTCTATGTTAATATCTAATCTATTAGTGCCTCCTTCTCTATCTCTGGAAATTTCTATTACTTTATTTCTTTTGTTGCTGGTATTGATATTTATGACAGTTGGTTTAATTGAATCTTTAATAGCAAGAATTAGAATGTCGCACGTGCCTCAGTTCATTTTTGTTATAACTGCTTTTTCGATAACTGCTTTTGCAATAGTAATGTTCTTTTTACGCGGAGGATATTAATGAGTGATTTTTTAATTGTACTTCTTGGTACTACAATGCTTTATATCTTTGCTGTGGGTAGAATAGAAGCATATGTAAAAACTCTTTCACTTCAGGGTCTTATTTTATTTCTTTTGGTTCTACTTGATATAAAAGAAATTAACTGGTTAAATATACTTTTTTTAAGCTTTGAAACTCTGGTTATAAAAGCTATTGTTATTCCAGTATTTTTATTAACAGCAATTAGAAAAAATGAAATAGGAAGAGAAGTTGAACCATATATTTCTCAGTTTTATTCTTTGCTTATAGCAATTGGAATTTTCGTTCTTGGTTTTGTTGCAGCATTCTGGTCGGCACAGGTTGGTGAGTTTATAAAACCACTATATTTTGGTGTGTCGATTGTTTTAATAATTTCATCTCTATTTTTAATTATTAATAGAAAAAGAATTATTACACATATACTTTGTTATATGCTCTTAGAGAATGGAATTTTTTTACTTTCTATTTCGGTTGCAAACGAAATGCCTTTATTAGTAAATCTTGGAGTTTTACTTGATCTGTTTGTTGGAATTTATCTCTTTGTTTTATTTTTTAATAAGATTCAAGAAATGTATGATGGCAACCATATTGATGTATTAACAGAACTAAGAGATTGATATGATAGCCAGTATTTTACTAATACCAATAATTTTTAGCTTATTTGCTTTACTTATAAAAAACAAAGTTTACAATAGGATTGTCTTAATTGGCAATGCTATTATTTATCTTATAATTGCAATAATGCGATGGTTAAATGTAGTCTGGTTTGTGTTGCCAGCATGGTTGCTAAAATATTTTTCTTTTGACGACGTTGGATTATACTTTTTCTCGATTATGAGTATTGTCTTTCTTGCAACCTCGGTTTATAGTGTTTTTTACTTTAAAGAAAGTAATTTAACGGCTTATCAAGAAGCGGTCTTTATTGCAGAACTTTTATTTTTTGTTGTGGCAATGAGTGGAGTAATTTTATCAACTCATATTGCTTTGCTCTGGGTATTTATTGAAGGAACAACATTAACGAGTGCACTCTTGATTTACTTTGAAAAGAAAAAATCATCTTTAGAAGCAGCCTGGAAGTATGTTTATATTTGTTCCATAGGTATTGCAATTGCTTTTGTTGGAATAATTGTGCTGTCAATCGGAAGTAAAGGAATTGATTCCCTCTTTTTTGAAAATTTGTATAAGTATGCAGCAGAAAAAAATCCATTCTGGTTAAAAATAGCTTTTGCTTTTTTATTTGTGGGAATCGGAACAAAAATTGGTGTTGCTCCAATTCATGCATGGTTGCCAGATGCCCACTCAGAAGCACCTTCACCTGTATCGGCTTTATTATCTGGTACTTTACTTAACTCTGCTTTGCTCGGTATTATTAGAATAAATGAAATATTTATACATGCCCATC
This sequence comes from Rosettibacter firmus, assembly GCF_036860695.1. Classification (NCBI taxonomy): domain Bacteria; kingdom Pseudomonadati; phylum Ignavibacteriota; class Ignavibacteria; order Ignavibacteriales; family Melioribacteraceae; genus Rosettibacter; species Rosettibacter firmus. Next base: position 1,490,364 of record NZ_JAYKGJ010000001.1, read on the forward strand.
AAGAAGACTTTATCAACTTTTTTTTGTTATTGACTGGATTTTTGTCTTTAATGGTTAGTTCAGTCTTTATTTTACGAGTGAAGAATTATAAAAGAATGTTAGCTTATTCTTCTATTGAAAATATGGGAATTATCTTTATTGCTCTTGGTTTGGGTAAAGCAGGAATTTATGCAGCTATGTTACATATTCTTGTTCATTCACTTTCTAAAACTACTTTTTTCTTAACTTCAGGGAATATTTATTACTTGTATAAATCAAAGAAAATAGAAAGTGTTAATGGATTATTATATTCTGAGCCAAAAACAGCCTGGCTCTGGATAATTTCTACAATTACTATTCTTGGAGTACCACCTTCGCCAGCTTTTATTACGAAGTTTTTGATTATTAAAGCTTTGTGGTTAAGTAATTTGGGTTGGTTAATTATTCCATTTTTCTTGTTTATTATTTTCATTACTTACGGAATGATAAATGTTGCTACGAAAATGTCTTTTGGTAGTTCTCAATTATCCACTAACAATAAAATTCCAGGGTATGCCTATATTCCACAATTTATTTTATTGTTAATCTTAATAATAATGGGAATTATTATTCCCCAGCAATTAAATGAATTTATTATAAATGCAGGAAAGTTTATTGGTTAATATGAATAACAACTGGCTTGAAATAAAAAACTTAGAAGCAATTCCATTATCAGAAATCCCACGTCTCGATATAAATTCTTTTCGAGAGCAATTGGTAAAAAAAATTAAAAGCGGTGAAAGATTAGTTCAGCTATTTGGCAATAAGGATAATGATGATGTGGTTTTATATGGTATAACTGCTAATGATGATAATTCTAAATTGTACCTTGCTTCTTGTATCTTTGATAATAAAAAAGAATATGAATCATTAACTCAAGATGTACCTGCTGCTCATCTTTTTGAAAGAGAGTTTTATGAACAATTTGATATTAAACCGCTTAATCATCCATGGCTAAAACCACTACGCAAAATTAATGCAGAGTTATATAACTTTTTCAAAATGGAAGGAGAAGATGTACACGAAGTTGGTGTTGGTCCAATCCATGCGGGTATAATAGAACCAGGACATTTTCGATTTTCGTGTCATGGTGAAAAAATTTATCATCTGGAAATTCAACTTGGGTTTCAACATAGAGGAATAGAAAAGTTATTTAGAAAAAACAATCCTGTTTATTTATTAAAATTAGCAGAATCAGTTTCTGGCGATAGTGTTATTGCTCATGCGAGTACTTTTGTTCGTGCAGTAGAGTCGCTATCAAATTGTAATGTATCCTACAATGCAAACCTGATAAGAGCAATTGCTTTAGAGTTAGAAAGAATTGCTGTTCATCTTGGTGATTTATCTGCATTATCAAATGATGTTGCGTATTTAACAGGCAGCTCTGTATTTGGTGCATTAAGAACAAAAGTAATAAATACAACAATGTCATTGTGTGGAAATCGATTTGGAAGAGGATTGATTAATTATGGTGGTGTTAATTATGAAATTGATGATGCTCTTAAAAGTAAAATTCTTAACACAATTAATAGTCTTGAAGAAGAAGTTAATTTAGCTTCAGAAGTATTGTTCTCTTCAGCTTCTGTGCTCGAAAGATTTGAAAAAACTGGAATTGTAGATAAAGAAACAGCCATACAAATCGGGATGGTTGGTCCAGCTGCTCGTGCAAGTGGTGTTTCAATTGATGTTCGTGCAGATCATCCCAGTGGAGCTTATCAATATTTTCCTGTTCATAAACTTACATTAAATTCTGGTGATGTTTTTGCAAGAGCCTATATAAGATATGTTGAAATAATACAATCAATTAAAATTATTAGAGAGCAGCTTGAAAATCTTAGTAAAGAAAATATTATTAGCAGCCTGGGAAGCTTAGAGCCAAATAAATTTGTGATTTCTCTTACCGAAGGATGGCGAGGCGAAGTTTCTTATGTAATTCTAACAGATGAAACAGGTAAAATCAAAAAAGTAAAAATAAAAGATCCTTCGTTTAATAATTGGTTTGCATTAGCATTAGCTGTAAGAGGAAATGATATTTCTGATTTTCCATTATGTAACAAAAGCTTTAATCTCTCTTATTGCGGTTTCGATTTATAATTATAATTGGTGATTTTTATGATGAATTTAATAAAATTAAGAAAACAACATGGCTTTCAAACAATAAATGATATTAAGAATGCTTTAATACTTGATACACATAGAGGATTCCCTCTTTTAGATGAATCGAAATGTGAATTAAATTGTTCTGAATGTAAAGAAATTTGTCCAACCGAAGCTATTGAATTAAATCCCCTATCGCTCGACTTGGGCAAATGTATTTTTTGTGGTGAATGTGAAAAAATTTGTAAAGGAAATGGAATAAGGTTTACATCAAATTATAAAATTGCTGCTACCTCAAGAAATAATTTAATTGTAAGCTCACAACAGAGTTATGAAGAGTACGAATTAAAAGCTATTGAGATAAAAGAGAAGATTTATAAACTATTTGGTAGATCATTAAAGCTAAGACAGGTTTCTGCTGGAGGTTGTAATGGATGCGAAATGGAACTGGCAGCAACAACAAATGTTAATTTTGATATTACAAGATTCGGGATAGATTTCGTTGCATCTCCACGTCATGCAGATGGTATTGTAATAACTGGACCAATTACAAAAAATATGGCATCTGCATTACTTGATGCATATAAAAGTATTGGAGAACCTAAAATAGTAATAGCTTTTGGTGCCTGTGCAATTAGTGGTGGAATTTTTTATGAGTCTGATGAGTTAGATCGTTCTTTTATAGAAAATCATAAAGTGGATTTGTATATCCCTGGTTGTCCGCCTCATCCTCTTACTTTTATTAATGCATTATTGAAATACTTAAATATTTGAGTCAATCAAATTGATACTATTCAAAACAATAATTAAGTTTATACTAATTTATTTACTATTTTAGAAGAAATATGAAAACATCCGGTTATATTTTTTTAATATTAGCATGGGGCTCAATTTTTTCACTGGTTGTTTATTGCATTTATAAAATTCTCAGATCGAACAATCAAAAATATGAATGAGAATAGAATTTTATTCCCGCTAAAATTGTTTTATAAACACAACCCAAGCATATAATTTAAACGGTGCATTAATCTATAACATAATTATTGTTGTCTAATCATTGTATTTTTATAAATATTATTAATTCGGAATTTTTATGAACAAGAAAAAGTTGATAAGCTTAATTTCTATTGTAATAATTTTGTTTTTATTTGCATTACCTAAATTAATAATTAATAAAAGCAAGAATTTAAATTCGCCTCAATCAAATCCAAGATCACAACCTCTTGTTGTTAAAGGAATAATTATTAAAGAAGGATACCTGCAAAATAAAATATTTTCAAATGGTACTTTAATGAGTAATGAAGAAGTTGAGCTAAGAACAGAAATAGCAGGAAAAATTACGCAGATTTTATTTGAAGAAGGAAAATATGTAAAAAAGGGAGAACTTTTATTAAAGATTAATGATGCAGAACTTCAGGCAACTTTGAAAAAAAATAAATCGAGAGAAACACTTGCACGAGATAAAGAATATCGATATAAACAATTACTTGAAAAGAATCTTACAAGTCAACAGGATTATGATGTTGCTCTCGGTGAACTAAATTCAGTTCTTGCAGATATTGAATACACACAGGCACAGATTGAAAAAACTGAAATTCGAGCTCCTTTTGATGGAATAATTGGATTAAGATCTGTAAGTGTAGGAAGTTATATCTCTCCTCAAACAAGAATAGCAACTCTTCAAAGTATCAATCCAATGAAAGTCGATTTTGCAGTTCCACAAAAATATTTTGGTTTAATTAAACCAGGAAAAACAGTATATATAAAAATTTCTTCTACTGGAAAGACATACACTGGAAAAGTTTATGCGGTTGAACCAAAAATTGATCCGAATACAAGATCTGTACAGGTTCGTGCAATAGTACCAAATGAAAAAGGAGAGTTAACTCCTGGTGCTTATGTTGAAATTGAGATTGTACTGGAAGAATTTAATAATGCAATTTTAGTTCCTTCAGAAACTATTGTACCAGATATTGAAGGAGAAAAAGTTTTTGTATATCGAAATGGTAAAGCAGTTCCACAAATTGTATCAACTGGAATTAGAACTGAAAAAGAGGTTCAGATACTTGGTGGACTTAATATAGGTGATACATTAATTGTTTCGGGTATCATTCAAATAAAACCAAATGCTCCGGTAAGACTAAGTTCTGTGAATTAAAAAATTTATATTAATAAAGAAAAATTGAAAGACAATTATGAGTTTATCATCAGTTAGCATACGAAGGCCAGTTCTTGCCATTGTAATGTCTCTTACAATAATTTTATTTGGAATAATTGGTTATACATTTTTAGGAGTAAGAGAATATCCAAGCATCGATCCACCAATAATTACAGTCTCCACAACTTATGTTGGTGCAAATGCTGATGTAATTGAATCTCAGATAACCGAACCTCTTGAAGAGCAAATTAATGGAATAGCTGGAATACGTTCATTAACATCTGTTAGTCGTGATGGAAGAAGTGTGATAACTGTTGAATTTGATGTTTCAGTTGACCTTGAAGCAGCTGCCAATGATGTTCGCGATCGGGTTTCGATTGCAAGAGCTCGACTTCCTCAAGATGTAGATCCACCTGTAATATCAAAAGCAGATGCCGATGCAATTCCAATTGTTTTTTTGAATATAAAAAGTGATAAGAAAAACTTATTACAACTTTCAGATATTGCACAAAATATTTTTAAGGAAAGATTACAAACAATTCCTGGAGTAAGTCAGGTTAATATCTGGGGCGAAAGAAGATATTCTATGCGACTATGGATGGATCCTGCTCAATTAGCTGCACACGGAATAACACCACTGGATATAAGAAATGCTCTTAATAGAGAAAATATTGAATTACCATCAGGACGAATTGAAGGAAATAATACAGAACTGACAGTAAGAACTCTTAGTAGATTAACCAGCGAGGAAGATTTTAATAATCTTATTATTAAAGAATCGAATGGTATTATTGTTCGATTGAAAGATGTTGGATATGCACAGCTTTATCCAGAAAATGATCGTTCTATTTTAAGACGAGATGGCACTCCAATGGTTGGGGTAGTTTTAATTCCACAACCTGGTGCAAATCATATTCAAATAGTAGATGAATTTTATAAACGTATTGAACAAATCAAAAAAGATTTACCACCAGATATCGAACTTGGAATCGGTTTTGATGTTACTAAGTATATTCGAAATTCAATTTCTGAAGTTAAAGAAACAATTTTACTTGCATTTGGTCTGGTTATTTTAATTATATTTTTCTTTTTGAGAGATTGGCGTACTACATTAATTCCTATCATAGCTATTCCTGTATCTCTGATTGGTTCTTTCTTTATAATGTATCTGGCTAATTTTTCGATAAATGTGCTTACACTTCTGGGATTGGTACTTGCAATTGGAATTGTTGTTGATGATGCAATTGTTGTACTCGAAAATATTTATAAAAAGATCGAAGAAGGAATGAATCCAATTGAAGCTGCTACAAAAGGATCTTCTGAAATTTTCTTTGCTATAATTTCAACAACAATAACTTTAGCGGCAGTATTTTTACCAATAATGTTTTTACAGGGAATCACAGGAAGATTATTCGTTGAGTTTGGAGTTGTAATAGCAGGATCGGTAATAATTTCTGCATTTGTTGCTTTAACATTAACACCAATGTTAAGTTCTCGATTATTAAAAACAAAAGAAAAACATAGCTGGTTTTATTATAAAACCGAACCAATCTTTTCCTGGCTTGAAGATTTTTATCGAAATACTCTCGAAAGTTTTATGGAGAGAAAATGGCTTGCAATTGTTATAATGATTGTATCTATAATGATTATATATTTAATTGGTACAAATTTACAACAGGAACTCGCTCCAATAGAAGATCGCGGAGAAATTCGTGTTCAATGCACAATGCCAGAAGGTACATCTTTTGAAATGATGGATAGATATATTCAACAATTAGCCAGAACGATTCAGGATTCAATCAAAGAAACAGAGGCTATAATTTCTGTTACGGCTGGTGGCGGTGGTGCAAGCGGTGCAAACACTGGGTTTGTTAGACTTACTCTAACGGATGCTTCTAAACGTAAAAGAAGTCAACAAGAAATTGCTGAACAAATAACTGGCATTACAAGAAGACTTAACGATGCTCGTTCATTCGTTATTCAAAGTCAATCAATTTCAACAAGAAGAGGTGGTTTGCCTGTTCAATATGTTGTTCAAGCACCAGATTTTGAAAAGCTGAGAGAAGTTGTACCAAAATTTTTAGAAGCTGCACAGGAAGATCCTACTTTCGCAACCGTTGATGTTAATCTAAAATTCAATAAACCAGAAATTGTTGTTGAAATTAATAGAACAAAAGCACGTGAACTGGGTGTAACTGCACTGGATATAACTCAAACACTTCAACTTGCATATAGTGGACAGCGTTTCGGTTATTTTATTATGAATGGTAAACAATATCAGGTAATTGGACAGGTACTTCGCGAAAACAGAAATAAACCAGTAGACCTTGCATCTTTATATGTTAGAAATAATCGAGGAGAATTAATTCAACTTGATAATTTAATAACAATGAAAGAAAGAAGTAATCCACCACAACTTTATAGATTTAATCGATATGTTAGTGCAACTTTTTCAGCAAGTTTAGCTCCTGGAAAAACAATTGGTGATGGCATTAAAGCTATGGATAATATTGCTAAAAAAGTTTTAGATGATAATTTCTCCACTGCACTCGAAGGTGCTTCTAAAGATTTTGTTGAGAGTTCATCCAGTTTGTTATTTACTTTCTTACTTGCACTAATATTGATTTATTTAACACTTGCTGCTCAGTTTGAAAGTTTTAGAGATCCATTTATAATTATGTTTACCGTTCCACTTGCAATCGCAGGGGCTGTTTTTTCATTATGGTATTTTAACCAGACTTTAAACATTTTTAGTGAAATTGGTCAAATAATGTTAATTGGACTGGTTACAAAAAATGGAATTTTAATTGTTGAATTTGCAAATCAAAAGAAAGCACAGGGCTTATCTGTAATTGATGCAGTAAAAGAAGCAGCACGTTTGAGATTAAGACCAATTTTGATGACAAGCTTTTCAACTATTCTCGGAACTCTTCCAATAGCTCTGGCTCTTGGAGCTGGCTCAGAAAGTCGTATGTCAATGGGAATCGCTGTAATCGGCGGTTTGATTTTTTCAACATTATTAACACTATATGTAATTCCAGTAGTATATTCATATCTATCAGAAAAAACAAAAACAGTTAGCAACGTAGTTGTTGAAAAAGTTGAAGAAGCATATGTTGCTAAATAAAAACAAGAATAAAACTTGAATAGAGCTTTTCTGTTTAAGTTTTCCGATTGAATTATTTTAAAACAATTTCTTAATTAAAACTATTTATTGTTCTCTATCTCGCCTTATAAATTTATATTGCATCTACATTTTTCATAATATTATAAATGGTGAATTATGCATAATTCCATAAAAGAAAAACCTGCTATATTTTCTTTTTCCAAAAATTTCTGGATAGTTATTCTTATGGAATTCTTCGAAAGAGGTTCTTACTATGGTGTAATGTCTGTACTTTCAGTTTACTTAATATTAAGTAGTAACGAAGGTGGATTGGGTTTTTCTAAAGAAAGTGTTGGTATTATTAAAAGCACAATAACACCACTTCTTTATTTTTTGCCTATTCTTTCTGGAGCAATTGCAGATAGATTTGGTTATCGAAAAACGCTGATGTTTGCTTTTATAATGATGAGTGCTGGTTATTTTTTCACATCATTGTTTTCTTCATATCCATTAGTGTTTGCAAGTTTAATCTTAATGGCAATTGGAGCTGGATTTTTCAAACCAATAATTTCAGGCACAATAGCAAGAACTACTGATAAATCTAATTCTACTTTAGCATTTGGAATTTATTACTGGTCAATAAATCTTGGGGCTTTTTTATTTCCACTTATTCTTGTTCCAATCTTAAAACAAATTTCCTGGTCATATATTTTCATAATGGCTTCTGTTGGAACAGGCTGGCTTTTATTTTTAAATATTTTTGTTTATAAAGAACCAGATAAACCAGAAAACACAAAAGCATTAAAAACTGTTTTGTTTGATATGATTAAAGTTCTTGGCGATTTTAGATTTGTATTTATGATTGTCATCTATTCTGGTTTCTGGATTTTGTACTTTCAACAATTTGATACTGTGTTATGGTATGTAAAAGATTATGTTGATGCCACACCAGTAAATAATATTGTAAATTCTTTTCTATCAATTTTTATTTCTAATCCCGACTGGAAATTTGATGTTGAACATGTAACTGTAATAAATGCTGGAACAATTATTCTTTTGCAAATTTTCATTTCAAATTTTGTTAAAAACTTTAAAGCTTTACCAACAATGATTGCTGGTATAAGTCTCGGTACAATTGGAATGGCAATTCTTGCAATATCAACTCATCCATATGTATTTATACTTGGAATAATTATTTTTTCGATTGGAGAAATGACTGCACATCCAAAATTTATTAGTTATGTTGGTTTGATAGCACCCGAAGATAAAAAAGCACTTTATCTTGGGTATGCATTTTTATATGGCGTGATAGGAAGTGGAATAGGTGGTGTTCTGGGTGCAAATCTTTATGTTCATTTTGTTGATAACTTAAAAAATCCAACAATTCTCTGGATTATCTTTAGTTCAATTGGATTATTAACAATAATAGGTTTGTTACTTTATAATAAATTTTTTGCACCCAAGAATCTTGATGTATAAAGAAATTATTTGTGTGCTAAAAATAAATCAATGTGTTTTTTATTTTAATAAAAAGTGAGGTTATGTTTTCTAATTGACTTTTATTTTTTTGTGTTGGAGTTCTATTAATATCAATATTATTTCATAAATTTTGTTATTCTATTAAAAGATAATCAGAAATAAAATGAAGTATTTATATCCAATTGCATTAATAATTCTATCATTTAATATTTTATTAGCCCAGCAGGAAAATGTACCAATCGATCATAATGTTTATGTTTTTCTGAAAGAAATGAAAGTAAAAAAGATTATATCCTTTATTCATGATGATAATCCTAAAATGTCTCGCTCAGAAGTTAGAAAGTATCTCGAAGTAATTGAATCAAAAAAAGATTTGTTAAGTCAAACTGAAAAAAAGTTATTGAAGAAATTTCAAGATGAATTTTATGATGATAAAGCTGATTCAACCAATACAATGCAGTTTTTAGGTAAAACAGAAAAGTTTTCAAAAGACATTTTTGATATGTTCAGTCAAAAAATAAAATATATTTATGCTTATAGAGAAGAAAAAGCAAATTTATATCTGGAAATGATTGGCAGAGCCATGTATGGTCAAAATATTAAAGAAGAAGTGAATAATTCTGAATTATTTGATATTGGATTTAGATTGCGAGGAACTTTGTTCGATAGATTGGGATATAACTTAACAGTTCAAAAAGGTGCAGTTGCTGGTTCTACAAATTATGCAACAGTATTCGATCCACGTTTGAAATATAATTTCAAGTTCTATGAGAATATAG